>DPLS01000229.1 GCA_003541875.1 Bacteroidota bacterium
TCAATACCATCCTGTTTCAAGTCCGTGCACGAGGCGATGCATACTATCGATCAAGCTATGAGCCGTGGGCTGAGAACCTTACGGGTACGCTTGGAAAAGATCCGGGGTGGGATCCCCTTGCGTTTCTGCTCGCTGAAGCTCACAACGCCGGACTTGAGGTGCATGCATGGTTCAACGTGTACAAGATTCGCGGCCCCTTGCCCATTGGGCAAAGTATCCCACCTCATCCGTCACGTCGATTTGCCGCCTGGGTTTCTGAAGTCGATGGTGAAGGATGGCTGGATCCCGGAGTACCGGAAGTTCGGGAGTACCTGGTGCGCGTGGCCGTGGATCTCGTGCGCTGCTATGATGTTGATGGGATCAACTTCGATTATATCCGTTATCCCGGCAAGGAATTTCCCGACCATGAAACGTACCTTCGCTATGGCCGCAGCATGGACCGGGACGATTGGCGTCGGTCCAACATCGACAGGTTCGTGTCGGCATTCTACGACAGCGCCACGCGCATCAAGCCAATGCTCAAGGTCGGATCTTCACCGCTTGGTGTATTCAACGGTGGGTCCAGTTCAAACTCCTGGGGGGCGTTCTATTCGAACTATCAGGATTCACAGGGCTGGTTGCGGAAGAGGATCCAGGACTATCTCTCTCCTCAGATATACTGGAATATCGGTGCATCGAAGGATGATCCAGACTTTGCCGAGCTGTTGCGATCATGGAAGCGCAACTCCACCGGCAGACAGATTTGGGCTGGCATAGCTGCGTACAAGCCGGAAGTGATGCAGGAACTCCAGGAGCAAATCGACTCTTCACGTTCTATTGGTGCAGAGGGTCAGGCATTTTTCAGATATGAGCATGTGAACTCCATGAGAGCGTTTGGCGGTCGGTACGCAACGCTCGCCAACATCCCTCCGATGCCCTGGAAGGACCCTGTTCCGCCTCTCCTCCCGACCAATCTTGCTGTGACTGAAACAGCTACGAACATCTTCCACCTTGAGTGGCTGGCACCGCTTCCGGCTCGTGATGGAGACCGGGCGCGGTACTACAACATTTTTCGTGCCACCTCGGAACAGGTGCTACCGAATAATGTATCGTCTCTCGTGGCAATAACGAACTCCGACGCAACATTCTTCATTGATACAGTGAGGACCAGCGGCAGCTATCGGTACTACTACGCGGTATCAGCACTGGACAAAGGGAACAACGAGAGTCCCCTTTCCAATACAGCAACTGTTACACTGCGAGAGTTAGCAGAGTTGCGTGGGAGACTCCCCGATTTTACCAGTCTCTCTACCTCAGTACCTAGGGAGAATGATGGCGCAACGCTGATAGCCTACAAGTTGGCGTCGCGTACTCCCTTGTCACTGAAAGTTGTACCCGAGCATGTGGATTCGGCAAAGACCCTGTCACTCATCTTGGCTGGGGGTGTTCTGGACGCGGGAACATATGTTGTTGGGGTCGCGAAGGATCAGTTGAACCCAGGATTTTATCATGTGCTGTTGGAAGTAGGGGAGACTGTTCTCGACCAGCCGTTTGAGATTCGGTAGAGATATCTCCGCGACCACGATGAACGTCGCTGTGTAGATGAGCGGAGCATGTACCGGGTAGGACCAACAAGAAACGTTAGGACAAACAAACAAGCTCCAACCTTAAATTGCTGTCGTGAGTTGTCAATCAATGGTCTCTTCGCAGACGAATGACTTTGCTTTCACTTTTTCTCAGAATCTCGTTCGGGATTGTCTTTTCCTTTCCCCTTTCCCATCTTCTTCACTTTTCCTACCATCTTCATTCCGGTCATGATCAAGCTCTTTTCCCTCAGTCTGACCTGTGTTGTTATATCCTCCATCTCTTTCCCTAATTCTACATGGAGGGATGACGATTTCGTCACAGACAGTATCTGAGATGGATAGACGCTCCGATGGCCGGTCATGAGAAAACTCACGACACAGGCAACCGTGGCATAGGGTGCGACGCTCGGTCCATAGAGTTCTACCGCCATAATACTTGCAGCAAGAGGAGTATTTGTAGCACCTGCGAGTAGGCTCACCATTCCAATTGCAGCAAATGTCGCCTTGTCCAAGCCCGTCACATCGGCCAGAAGAATGCCCGACGTTGCGCCGACAAAGAAAATGGGGGTGACAATCCCACCACTTCCTCCGAAGCTGAGTGTGATGGTGGTAAAGACAATCTTTGCAAGGAATGCATACCACTCGACACTGCCACCTTGAAGACTTGCCTCAATTGTGTCAAGACCGAGGCCAAGGTATCGTGTGGAAAACAGAAAGGTCAATCCGATCAGGAATGCTCCTCCAAGAAGCCCTTTCATTGGCATGGATGCCTTTATCTTCGACGAGAGCTTTTCACCAAGATCAAGAACCTCAATCATCAAGAACGCGCAAAGGCCAAAGAACACACCCGCAAGGACTACCTTCAGGAGGAATGCTTCGCTGAACACGGGCATGAACGCAATGGGATGATAGAAATAGTGAACCCCCAGTGATGCCGAAACCTGATACGCGGTGATGCCTGCAATGAAGGAAGGGAGGAGCACCTCATACAAAACGCTTCCGACAAATAGAACTTCCACTCCGAAAATTGCTCCAGCGATGGGCGTCCCGAACACCGAGGCAAAACCCGCACTGATGCCACAGATGACCAGCTTCTTTCTGTCTCCATCGTCAAACCTGAGGAGATCAGCAAAAAGAGATGACAGCCCCGCACCAATCTGCGCGCACGGGCCTTCTTTTCCAGCGGAACCACCCGCAGCAAGCGTGATCACTGTCGCGGCAAGCTTCACGGGGACGACAAGAGGCTTGATCTTCCCGGAACGCTGATGAATTGCCTCGATGACTTTCTCGGTGCCGTGGCCTGCAGCTTCTGTTGCAAGGTATTTCACGAGCAATGAACTTGCGAAGAATGCGACAGGTAGTATCAGGAAGTAGTAAGCATAGTGCCCGCTAAAGGCTGTGCTCCAGTTAAGCGCTTTGAGAAACACCCCGGTGGAAAGCCCAACAATCGCGCCGACAGCCGTTGCAAGGGCAACCCATTTCAGGACGGTGACAAAGAGGACGCTACCTTCGGTAAGACGTCTAATCATCGAATCGGAGAGTGGAATATTGCCTATACATTACCACTCGCGGCAGAGAATGTCAACCATCACTGTGCTTTTAGCCTCACTTCGTACCGATCAGTCCG
>DPLS01000055.1 GCA_003541875.1 Bacteroidota bacterium
TATTGGGACTCGGAGTAAACAATGTTCGGATCCTGAGGATCAATCCTCGTGACAAAGCCGTCCCCCGTCGCGGTCACGATCCAGTCGGCATTGACAATACCTGCAGTGCTGATCGTCCGGGAGGGCCCGCCCAGCGAAAAGTTGTCCTGCGTTCCTCCATACACATTGTAGAACGGCGTGGCGTTATCGACTGCAACACGATAGAACTGAGTGATAGGCAGATTGCTTTTGTACGACCAGGTTTCCGCACGGTCGAAGCTCTCGTACACTCCACCATCACCGCCAACGATATAGTAGTTGGTATTGTTCGGGTCTATCCACATCGCATGGTTGTCGACATGTTTTGATTTCTCGCCGAGGTTCTTGAATGTCTTTCCCCCGTCATCGGTGACCTTCAAATAGACGTCCATGGAGTAGACGCGGTCGACATCCTTTGGGTCGCAGAAAAGTTCAGCATAGTATTGCGCGCTACCGGCAGAATAGTCGCTCCGCTTCTCCCAGGTTGCGCCACGATCGGTTGACTGGTAGAAGCCCCCCTTTCGATTGGCAAGCTCGATGACGGCGAATAGAACGTCGGGGTTCATGGGTGAGATTGCCAACCCGATGCGACCCATGTCTTCACCTGGCAACCCGCTTTTGAGTTTCTTCCAGGTCGTTCCACCGTCTGTTGATTTATGAATTGCTGATTCCGGACCTCCGTCGATAACAGTCCACACATGCCGACGACGCTGGTACGATGCCGCATAGAGGACATCCGGGGACCGCGGGTCCATCACCAGATCGGTCACTCCCGTATTCTCGCTCATCTTCAAAACGCAATTCCAAGTCTTTCCGGCGTCGGTCGTCTTGTACAGACCGCGATCTCCGCCCGGTCCCCATAGCGGACCTTGAGCCGCAACATAAACGACATTTGAATTGCGCGGGTCAATTACGATCTTTCCAATGTGCTCTGAAGATTTCAATCCCATGTTCTCCCAACTTTTCCCGCCATCCTCAGACCGATAGACGCCATCACCATAGGAGACACTGCGCTGGCTATTGTTCTCACCAGTCCCAACCCATACAACGGAGGAATTGTTCGGATCGAGGGTGATACACCCGATGGAGTATGAGCCTTCGCCATCGAACACAGGCTCCCACGTTGTCCCCGCGTTGATGGTTTTCCACACACCGCCCGAGGCTGCGGCAACGTAGTATTGATTTCGATTATTGAAATTCATGGCAAAATCCACAACGCGGCCAGACGTCAGCGCAGGTCCGATACAACGGAACTTCAGACCCTTGAATGTCTCCGCAGAGAGCGGATCTTTCGATTTGCTCTCATCAGTTTCTTTGTCCTGAGCAACAACCGGGTAGACAAGGGACAGTAAGAAGAGGAATGGGACGAGGATCGATTTCATAGGGGACTTCCTGATCTGTGAAAAGGCCTGGTGACAAATAGTGAGTTTTCCGCCCCGGGGTACGAGTAACCCCTGAGGCCATTTGAAGGATGGCTCTTCAAATGTAGCAAATCGGGGCAAAATTGCCAACGATCTTGAAGCGAGCGACAATCATAGATTCAATCATCTTTTCAGCAAATTGATGGACCGACTCCAACATCGTCTTCATGATGAAGATGTCATACTGGTGGGGAATGTAGGTAAGTCAAAGCAGTAGGACTTGCTGATCAAAAAGGCGACGGGGTGTATCAACAGCAAACCCTGACCAGAAGAATCTGGTCAGGGTTTTCTTTTCGTCCGTTCGACTAGCCAATGCCAGGGCGCAAACACGCGGACGCTACTTCAACAGCAATAGCTTCTTCACATTCGTGAAGTTGCCTGCATCAAGGCGATAGAAATACATCCCGCTTGCCACTTTGGAAGCGTCCCACTGCACCGTGTATGTTCCCGGCCCTCTCTCCTCGTTCACCAATGTTGCCACGTCACGACCAAGCAGATCGCACACCTTCAGAATTGTCAATTGACGATTGGCAATTGAGAATTGAAAATTTGTAACCGGGTTAAACGGGTTGGGATAATTCTGCTCCAGGACAAAATCTGCCGGAATGATTTCTGGAACGGTTGTCGCAATGTCAATTCTTACGGCGTCCGAGCAATGGACTGTGCCATCCAGATCGATTTGCTTCAACCTGTAATATGTTGTCTCTGCTGCTGCAGTTGCATCAGTGAACGAATAGTGTTGCGGAACATTTGTGGTTCCATGCCCGGGAACAAAGCTGTTGGGAAGATCGACAAACTCCTCACCCGAACCTCCGCGCTGAATAACGAAGCCGTAGTTATTCACCTCGCTCGCCGTCCCCCAGTCGAGACGAACTCCTTGAGGGATATTCAATATCGAAGCAGTGAAATACGTCAGCTGGATCGGCAACGGGATGTCGTTGATGGCGGCAAGCGCATCTAGAATGCCCCAGCCATATTGGTTGTCCGGTGTTGCCGCTCTGCTTGCAGTGGCCCGCATGGAATTCATGATCTGGATCGGCGTGGCATTTGGACGAGCATGAACAACAAGTGCGGCAACGCCAGCAGCAAGGGGACACGAGAATGAAGTACCCGATGCGGAGCTATACGCAGTCGTGACCGTCGAACTGGCAACTCGCACCGAAGATCCCATTGCCATGACATCAGGTTTGATGCGCGCGGGGACGCTCGTTGTTGGCCCCACGGAACTGAAACTGCTTCGCGTGCCCGTCGAGGTCACCGCTCCTACAGTAAGCACACTATCTCCATCGGCGGGTGCGCCGAGCGTGTTATGGCTTGCATTGGAGCCATCGTTGCCTGCCGAGTTCACAACCACGATGCCTCTGCTCACGGCCCAATCAGCGGCGCGGGTTATCATGGTTGTGTTACCATCCATGTTCTGCCAAGTCCAGCTTGTGTACGGTGCGTCGTAGGTGAGATAGCCGAGAGAAGTGCTCGTGACATCTACACCGATGCTGTCCGCCCATTCAATTGCGGCAACCCAATTGTCTTCTTCAACCGGAGTTTCGCTGCTGTCATTCTCCGTGCGGGCAAGGATGAACCTCGCCCCAAACGCCGGGCCGATAAGCTGTCCGGGCTTGTACCCACCGATCGTGGACAAGGTGTTCACGCCGTGTGCTCCAAACGAGGTGTTTGGGTTGTTCGGCACGACGCTCTCTTTGTGATCAACAAAATCATAGGTCGCTATTATATTCATGCCTGCAAAGGCTTCGTGATTCAGAAGCCGAAACCCATTGTCGAACACGCCAACGATGACTCCTTCAGCGTGATTGCCCAAGTCATGAACGGCAGGAACATTGATCTGATTGACCTGGGCGAAAGAAGCTCCGTAGTCCAATGCATTCGGCCCATCCAATTGTTGAGGCGAGAGTTGCGGTGCTCTGCCAGATGGCTCCTCCTGTTCGGTCTGGTTCCTTCCAAACCGGGCGAGAAGATCGATCTTCCTGACGAAGTGAAGACCTTCGAGTGCTTGGATCTGCGCTCTCCCTCCGGCCACGCTTACACAATTGAACCACCGGGAGCGCTGCCGAACTCTCGGGCCATAGGCTGCAACTCGATCGACGTATGTCTGCTCAACTGGAAGATCAGTGTAGTCAACAAGTTCTGTCGGAGGGCGGACTTTTCGCCTCCGTTCGATGGATCGTTCAGAGACCACGTTGAGGGGTACAGAACCCCTCATCTGTTCGTGTACGCCCTTGTCGGTGAAGTAGACCCACGCGCAGACTTCGTCACTGGCCCCGACTCTGTCAAAGGCAGCTTGCACACGAGCAGTGAGTTTGTCGCTTGCCCTCGCGGTAGAAAGTGGCAACGAGAGAAGGACTACCGCAATTAGTGTGATCGACCTACGTCGATCTATGTCTTTGAAATTCAGCAAGTGCGTCATGATGATCAAACCATGGAAATAGGTTTTGGTCACTGCGTGGGCAACAGAAGTTGTGCCGATCTTTCGTCCAGCAGCACACAGGACACCAGTAAACATGAAAGTCCTCCATCATCCACATTACACTTGAATGAATAAGGCCGCTCTCAA
>DPLS01000275.1 GCA_003541875.1 Bacteroidota bacterium
GGTGCCTCAAAGCCGGGTACGAGCCGTTTGTAGGAATTCGTCGTAGGATTGGTGATAGCGCAGAGTGCCGACGCATGTTTTAGCAAGCCACCAATATAATGCAAGGCAGTATCGCTCAGGTTTGCATACCCGTTACCATAGAATAGTGGTTTCCCATTTTTCCACAAGCTCTGATGAACATGCATGCCGGATCCATTGTCACTGAATATCGGCTTCGGCATGAATGTAACAGTCTTCCCTCTCCTCAGCGCAGTGTTCTTGATGATATACTTGAACAAGAGCATCTCGTCGGCATGTTGGAGTAGTGGTGCAAACCTCAGGTCGATCTCCGCCTGTCCACCGCTGGCCACTTCGTGATGCTGTGTTTCCACATCAAGTCCGGCGGCAATCATGTTGAGCACCATCTCGTTCCTCAAGTCCTGCAGATGATCTGTGGGCGGTACAGGATAGTAGCCTTCTTTGTAGCGAGGCTTGTACCCCAAATTGGGCATTTCATCGCGACCGGAATTCCACCTGCCCTCAATTGAGTCAACGTAGTAGTAGCTGCTATGTTCGTTAGTGTCAAACCGGATGTCATCAAAGATGAAGAACTCGGCTTCAGCTCCCATGAATGCAGTATCAGCAATACCGGTGGATTTGAGATATGCTTCCGCCTTTTGCGCGATGCTGCGGGGACAACGCTCATATCGTTCTTTTGTCAACGGATCGTACACGTCGCAAATAAGGCTGAGTGTCTTTGCTTCGATGAACTGATCGATGAACGCGGTCGAGGCATCGGGAATAATTAGCATGTCGCTTTCGTTGATCGGTTTCCAGCCGCGCATGCTTGATCCGTCAAAGCCGAAGCCGTCTTCAAATGAGGACTCTTCCAATCGAGTGACAGGTACAGAAACATGTTGCCACTGCCCCGGGAAGTCCATGAACTTGAAGTCGATCATCTTCACACCATGATCTTTGATCATCTTGAAGACCCTGGAGATGCTTGCATCTGTCTTCTTTGCCATTGCTTACCCTTTATGTTGATTGATGATTATTGACTAATACGTTATGTGCGTTCGAGAGATTGGGCAATCCCTGATTCCAGATCGCCACACTTACTTGCCCGGCTCCACTCTTATTCTCGTCGTCTCTTTCGATGTGGAGAGAACGAGATTTGTTCTTGTGCTCGTAACTCCACTCCAGGCCTGAATCCTTGCCAGGAGTCTTTCGAGAGAGGCGGTGTTCGTAGTTCTTATTTTAAGAAGGTGGCTTCCTTCGCCTGTTATGGCATGGCACTCGAGGATCTCATCGAACCCATTGGCATGGTCAATGAACTGATTGAAGTGTTTGGAAGAATCCACTGTAACGAAGATGAAGGCAGTGATATCCTTGCCGAGCTTCTTAGCATCGAGCACTGCGTGATATCCGTGGATGACCCCGCTGTCTTCCAGCTTTTTGAGCCTGTCTCCCACTGACGGAATGGAAAGCCCCACAGCTTCTGCCAGGTCGTTGCGCTTTGTCCTTCCTTTCCGCTGAAGCAGTTCCAGTATTTTCGTGTCAATCTCGTCGAACATTCAGTTACCAGTACAAGTGCCTTTGTGTGGAACCTTAGAAAGTTAGGCAATATCAATATAACGGCTTCCAATATAAGGTACCAGAGCCGATTTGTCAAGTCCAGTGAAATAAAAAACGGGATTAGCTTAATCCCGTTGTGAGCTGCGGTACGTCAGAAGCTGTCGCACAGTCTACGCGATCATGGTTCTTTCCCGCAACTTTGATATGGCCCTTCCTATGTCGACTGATCCAAACACGTAGCTTCCCGTTACGAGCACGTTAGCGCCAGCTTTTGCCACACCTTCGGCCGTATTGTGGTCGATGCCCCCGTCGACTTCGAGGTATATTCTTGGATTTATGTGCTTGATCGCTTCCGCAGCTTCCCGGATTTTCTCCGTGGACCCCGCGATGAATGATTGTCCACCAAAACCTGGGTTGACCGTCATGATGAGCACGAGATCCACCAATTTGAGCACGTCGTTCAATCGGGCAACGGGAGTTGCCGGCCTAATACTCACTCCGGCAAGCGCACCGAGGCTTTTGATACGATCTATGGTTCTCTTCAGATGTGTGCAGGCCTCAACATGTACGGTAATGATATCACTGCCTGCCTTTCTGAAATCCTCGATGTACTTGTCAGGATTTTCGATCATCAGGTGCGTGTCAAAGGGAAGTTTCGTCAGTTTTCGGATAGATCGAATGACCAGTGGCCCGAAGGTGATATTCGGAACAAAGTGTCCATCCATCACGTCAAGGTGAAGCCAATCGGCACCTGCTTGTTCCACCTGGCTGATCTGCCCTTTGAGGTCCGAGAAATCTGCAGACAGTAACGAAGGAGCAATCTTGACCATGATTATTTCTTCGGAAGTTGAATCTCTTCTTTTGGCTTACCAGCCTTGACCACGAACAAGTCAACAGCTTGTCCAGCCGGTACTGATTCCCCCCCTCGGGGAAATTGGTCTACCACCGTGTTGGGAATAAGGTCAAAGCTTGCCTGGTATGTAATATTCCCTAGCTTCAATCCTTGCTGACCGATCAACCGTTGTGCCTCAGTGAGAGTCTTTCCTCTGAAGTCCCGGACCGTAATCTCTTGAAGTTCCCTACCCCGGCTAACGACAATCCTAATTTCCGTGCCTTTCGGAACTTTCATGTTCGGTTGCACTGATTGATCGACAATCGTATTCTCAGGGTACGCTTCAGAGGTGACGTATTCCACATCTCCGGTTCGGAGACCAATTCGTTCCAGTGTGAACTTGGCATCTCGCCAGGATCGTCCCCGCAAGGCAGGAACAAATACCTGTACCTCCCCGCCACTTATGGTGAGGTAGACACGCCGACCATTCTTCACGACCGCGCCAGCGTCTGGATTTTGTGCCACGACCGTGCCCGTCGGAAAGTGGGCATCGGGTCGAGTGTCCGATTCGATCGGCACAAGGCCGCTGTCTTGAAGAGCCATTATCGCTCTCTCAATCGACAATCCAACTACAACAGGGACCTGCAGCGTTTCACCATGGTTCACGTACCATGGCATCACGATGATGTTGGTGAGCAGAAAGCCCAGAAGAACAGTCAGGATTGTGTATAATAACTTCCTGTTTCTGATGAAGGACGTGATGCGTCGTCTTATCGGGTGCATGGAGCTTCTGATTGAGACAGAAATGACAAAAATATACAGAAACACTTCATGAGGCACAAGCAGCTGGCTTGCGAAACTTGCGGATTATTCTCATATTGGAGTAAGCCCATTGAGCCACGGGCAAGAGCAGAGCCCGCGCTTCTATCGCAACCCAACTCCTGAATGCAGTTCCCTGATGAGGCCGTTCCACACTGAGATCTTGCGGGTGTTGTTATACTACGATATTTGGGCGTATCCCCTTACGGCAAGGGAGCTGTTCACATTTCTTCCGGTTCACTCACTTTCCTTTGAGGAGTTTGAACGCAGCTTGGACGCTCACGGCCCGGGCCCGAACATTTCGACTCATGAGGGACATTACTTTGTGACGGGAAGGACAGCAGCAATTGTCGAACAACGATCTATCAAGGAAAGACATGCCAAGACGCTCTGGTCTTGGGCTCGTATCTCCATGCATGTCATAAAGCGGTTTCCATTTGTTCGAGCGATTATCGTGTCGGGTGATCTTTCCAAGAACGCAACAACCCCCAAGAGTGATGTCGACTTCTTTATCATCACCGAACCAGGTCGACTCTGGATTGCTCGAACGCTCTTGATACTCTTTAAGAAGATATTTCTCCTCAACAATAAGAAGTTCTTCTGTCTCAATTATTTTACAGACGCAAGTCACCTCACATTGGCTGAGCAAAACATCTTCCTTGCTACCGAGATTGCTCACCTGAAGCCGCTCTTTAATTCCGAATTGTTTTTCAGGTACCTTGATGCAAACCGTTGGATCAAGAACTACTTTCCTAATTTCAGTATTCACTCCTTTGTGCTTCCAACGACGAATAACCGTCTCGGCTTTCTGCAGAAGCTGTTTGAGCTTCCCTTTTCATTTCTCCCAGCCGATTCGCTCGACTCGTATCTACTGAATCGTATGAAAGTGATTTGGGCAAACCGGTACCCGCAGTATGACGATGAGACCAGGGAGCGACTCTTTCGATGCACGAAGCATGAGTCACGTGCGTATGTCGGCAACTTCGAGGAGAAGATCCTGACACTCTTCAATCAGAAAATGAAGGAATATGGAGTGGCAAATTGAAGACTTTTCTTTGGATGGCTTTCTTGGCTGGTTGTGGTTTGTCGATGAGCATCCTCCCCATCCCCGTCGACTAGTCTTCTGCCAGTCTGAGAGTGGCCCTGGCCTTTGACGAGGATCCACTGACCTTGAGACAGCAACGGCGAAGACGGAGAGACTACGCTGGCTGGTAAGAGTACATGATGAGCCAAAGAGCACTAGGCTGGAACGAAAAGACCATCTGATGTTCTATTGCCAAACAGATGGTTGGCCTGGTGGTGAAGCGCATGACACAGAAGCAAGATTCAATGGCTGATATCCTTTTCACACATTCCTATTTTCTGAACTTCGACGCGAAGGAACAGAAGGCAATGATGCCCTACCCTCCGCTTGGAACACTTTACGCTGCGAGTGTCGCCAGAGAAGCTGGGTACTCGGTTGCGCTCTTTGATAGCATGTTGGCGATGACCGAACAAGAGATAATTCAACACATCAGGAAGCATGCGCCTCGGGTTGTAGTGATCTACGATGACGACTTCAACTATCTAACGAAGATGTGCCTGACTCGCATGCGCGAAGCTGCGTTCACGATGTCGCAGATCGCAAAGCGAGAAGGCTGCTTAGTCATCGTCCACGGGTCGGACGCAGTCGACCACTTGGAGCGATACTTTGCACATGATGCTGATTTCGTGATTGTTGGAGAAGGTGAGCAGACGCTGGTTGAGACCCTTTCCCACATTCTTGAAGGAAAGCTGACAAAGGAAGGCATAGAAGGGCTTGCATATGTTAGTAACGGTCACGTTTGCCGTAATCCCGAACGCAGAGTTTTGAAAGATCTTGACACGCTCCCATTTCCAGCGTGGGACCTAGTCGACGCAGAAAAGTACCGCTTGGTTTGGAAAAGGGATCACGGCTATTTTTCCGTGAACATGGTGACAACGCGCGGATGCCCCTTTCACTGCAACTGGTGCGCGAAACCTATCTATGGCCAGGTGTACAATTCCCGCTCACCGAAGAGCGTTGTAGAGGAAATGAAGAGGCTGAAGCGAACATTGGCACCCGACCACATCTGGTTCTGTGATGACATCTTTGGGCTGAAGCCGGGCTGGGTAGCGAAGTTCAGCGAGGAAGTGCAAAAGGAGAATGCTGTTATTCCTTTCAAGTGTCTCGCCCGTGTTGATCTGCTGCTACGAGAGGACGCTATTCACAACCTGCGCACGGCAGGCTGTAGAACCGTGTGGGTTGGCGCCGAATCCGGGTCTCAGAAAATTCTGGATGCGATGGAGAAAGGGACCACAGTTGAACAAATCTACGAGGCAACCCGCAAGCTCAAAACTGCGGGCATTCGAGTCGGGTTCTTCTTGCAGTACGGGTATCCAGGGGAGACCCGTGAAGATATTGACCAAACGCTTCGGATGGTGAAGGACTGTTTGCCGGATGAGATTGGCGTTTCAGTCTCCTACCCCCTTCCGGGGACGACATTCTATGAGAAGGTGAAAGCGGAAATGCACGGCAAGCACAACTGGACCGACAGCCAGGACCTTGCCATGATGTTTGCTGGCACCTACAAGCCTGACTTCTACCGCGTGCTACACAGGGTGACACATAAAAGGTTCAGGATCGCACAGAGTGCCGCCGTTTTGAAACAGATGATGGTACAGCCTTGGGCTGTCAGGCCTCGCACCCTTCGTACATTGGCTGCGGGCATGTACCATCGGTTATCATTGCCAACCCTGGAAACTCGGTTGACGCAACTGTCACAATGATGGAATGCACAGGCGGGCATGAACCTGCCACACTGCTGTCGATCTCTATTCCAGTGGGTGTTCTCCCGACACACGGTTACGTTTTGCATGGAGACACAGCTGAAGGTCGCGCCCTAGACGACTGCAATGTTGGTTGAGTCCCAAAGCCTTACATCGTCGGATGAGGTTACCTTGAGAAGTTCGAACATAGCCATGCCAGCGCAAACTCTCGATGCAACATTGGAGCTTAAGAAAGCATTTGGTGCTGCGGCTCCGTACTATGAGGAGCAGTTCAATTCACTTCCACCTGCGAAGCGAATGCGAGGAATCCTGTGGCAATCGTATCTCAAGTACTTCCGTCCCGGCATGAAACTCCTGGAGCTCAACTGCGGTACTGGCATCGATGCAATCATGCTGGGCCACCGAGGGATTCATGTCCACGCCACTGATATCTCAGAAGGCATGGTTGAGTATACAAGAAAGCAGATCGCAGCATCGCACCTGGAAGCATTCGTAACCACAGGTCTGTTACCTTTTGATGAAATCAGCCGACTTGCAGGTTACCAGTTTGATGGAGCGTATTCAAATTTGGGTGGGCTGAACTGTGCAGAGAACCTCAGACCGATTGCCTTGGATCTCAGTGAACTTATCCCAACAGGTGGAACTCTCATACTTTGCATAATGCCGGACTTTGCACTCTGGGAGACCCTGTCCTTTCTTCTCCGTGGACGAATCAAAAAGGGATTTCGACGAAAAGCACCTGGTGGTGTGTGGGCAAATGTGTACAACCACAAAGTTCACACATTCTACTATTCACCGAGCAAGGTG
The DNA here is from genome assembly GCA_003541875.1 of Bacteroidota bacterium. Classification (GTDB taxonomy): domain Bacteria; phylum Bacteroidota; class Ignavibacteria; order UBA10030; family UBA6906; genus UBA11986. The sequence continues at coordinate 6,800 of DPLS01000275.1, forward strand.
TCGGAAGCCTTTGCGCCATACTTTTCATGCGTAGAGATCGGCGGACTGAATATTTTCACACCTCCCCCGACATCAACACGAGCTTATACGATACTTGGTCGATCAGCCCGACTTCTGGAGAAACTCGATGACGTTCTTTGCCGAACATATCCTTTCTCTCACATCGGCGACCATTTCTATATCGTACTTCGGCGCACCGACGTGAGTCTCAATTCCTGATTGTTGACCTGACTCAAGCACTCGTGTTGAGTGTTTCCAAATCTGAAATTCACTATAATGGAACCTAATGAAGAGTCGGATCTTTCTGTCTCGCTCCATTTCACAATGCATGTCCGCTTGAGGATGGACCGTTCGGTGGATCATCCGTCAGAGGACTGTCAAAGAGAGTGCTTTAGATTATACATAACATGAATTTCACAAGAGAAACAGGATTCCTCGTGTTCCGTATTGTAATTCCCATACTCGTCTTGGGCATTCAGTACGTTTTTTTCAAAAAGACTGAACGGTGGTTTCGTGCCAACGCTCCGCGCGCAACAGGGCTACGTGCAACGGTCCGGTCCCTTTTTGTGATCTTCAATCTTGCGTACGTTGCCACACATGTCTATCTCTACATGTTTCGCGTGGGTCAAGGCTGGCCCATTCCCACGCCGTGGTATGTTCAATACGGCTGGTATCCATTCTTTCTCTGGCATGGAGGCTGCTTCTTCATCGGGGTAATCTTGCTCATCTCCAAGATCATCAAGAGCCCATTCAGTCTCAGTTTGTGGCTTGCAAAAAGAATCAGCCCGACGAAGGAGAAGCTCATAACCCTTCAATCGTCACCAGCGTTCCAGTCGTTCGATGCATCGAGACGGAAGTTCCTGCAGCGTGGCATGTATGGTTTGACCGCCGTTTCGTTCGGTGGCACAGCGTATGGAATGCTTCTGGAGAAGAACGAGTGTGAACTCACATCTGTTGAGTTTGCGTTTCCACACCTACCCGAACAACTTGACGGTTTCACCATCGCCCTGGCGAGCGACGTTCATTCGAGCCCCTACATGCTTAAGGAGGACATGGATCGGTACGCACAACTTGTGAACTCGTTGAATGCCGACATGATTGTGATGCCGGGAGATTTCGTTACCTCAAATCACTCGGAGGTTTTCGCCTTCGCCGAGGCCTTCAATATTCTCCGAGCTCCCTACGGCGTGTATGGTGTGCTCGGGAATCACGACTACTACTCCGGGCCGGACGACGTTGCAAAACATGTGGATGATTGTGGCATCAACCTGTTGCGCAATGACAAAGTGTTGATCGAGAAAGACGGCGGCAAATTCTATCTGCTGGGGGTTGACGATGTTGGAATGCAGAACTCCGCAGCAATCAAATTGGATGAAGCAATTGGCTCAGCGCCGCTTGCAGTACCAAGAATTCTTCTCTGCCATCGGCCATACTATGTGAAGGCTGCGTCGGAAAAGAACGTTGACCTGATCTTGAGCGGTCACACGCATGGCGGCCAGGTTGTGCTAGGGCGGTTCGGCGATGTCGTGATCGCTCCCTCTCGACTCGCGTCAAGGTACGTCTGGGGCAAGTACCGTCACGAGAACACTCATATGTACGTCAGTCGCGGTATCGGCACCGTTGGCTTGCCCGTCCGCATCAATTGTCCTCCTGAAATCACAAAGATCACGCTCCGCAAAGGCAATGCGTAACACACTTCAATCGAGCATGCTACCTCCGTTCGATTTCCGGATGTGCACTCCATGAAACGGCTCCGCTTCCTCTGGACCTACGCTTCAAAGTGGAGGGGGCAGGTTGCGCTCTCTGTGGCGGCGCTCACCTTCGTTTCCTTTACTTCACTCCTCTATCCCTGGTTGGTGAAGCATCTGATCGACCACTTCGAAACAGGGTTGACCGTCAACGACAGCGCAGAGTTGCTGGCCGGGGGAATCATCCTCGTTCTCATCG
>DPLS01000258.1 GCA_003541875.1 Bacteroidota bacterium
GCGCGTGGCAATTCTCGATTGGGATGTTCATCACGGAACCGGCACCCAACACATCTTTGAAGTCGACCCGACTGTTCTCTACATCAGTCTTCACCAGTATCCGTTCTACCCGGGTACCGGTGCGAAGAACGAACGGGGTATTGGCAAGGGTGAGGGCTGTACGATGAATTTTCCCCTGTCTGCGGGTACGGGTGAGGAAAAGTATGTCTCGGTTTTCAAAGATGAAATCGTGCCCGCTCTTTCCAAGTACAGACCAGACTTGTTGATCATCTCTGCCGGATTTGACGCACATCGAGATGATCCTCTCGGTGGAATGGAACTGGGCGAGAGTTCGTTCTCAAAGATGACTGAATTGGTTAAGGATATCGCCCCAATAGTATCCGTCCTGGAAGGAGGATATCACCTTGAGGCACTTGCACGAAGCGTTGAAGCACATCTTCGAGCATTGGACTGTTAGAGAGGAGTTGCATTTGTCACTAAGAGTGAATACACTCTCCTAATCAAAGCATAGTGCAAGGCTTGAATGCGAAGGTCGGCGATGCAGATAAAGAGTCCGTTCCACAATTACTAGACCACTGAATATCAGCCAAACCAGATTTGGGAGGAGACAATGCGAATAGCTCTGCTTGGTCTTGTGGTGCTGGTATGTGCAGGTGTATTACCAGCCGTTTCTCAAGAAATCGACGCCGTGGAAAAAGTTGTACCGGTGCTCAATGGATTCTCACCGGTTACGAATCCGGAGTGGGGGAGTGATGTTTTGATCGCAAACAGCGAACCGGTTGGGCGTCCATCAGGCGCCGGACGATCCAGTGGAACCGCCTTTATCGCGGTGCCCGATACTGGAATTATCTCAGGTCGATCCACGGTTGTTTACAGGACGACGAATTTTGGGAACACGTGGTCTGTTTTCACTTCTATCTCTCCGACGCGCGTCGTACAGAAAACCAAAATGGTTCGTGGGGCCAATGATTCCCTGTATCTGTTCTACCTCGCCGAGGGCGTAGTACGCTACTGGAACGTAGAAACACCAACGATTAGAGTGCTCGATTCAACAAGAATCCGAGACTTCGATGTTGTCACGTCAAATACTGGGGGGTTGTACCTCTTCTGGGATGCGAACTACAACAACGATATTCGCGCAGCGTCATCTGCAACATACGGAGAGGCATGGACGCAGCGCATTTTTCTCTCGTCCACAGGCGCCTTCCCGAGATTGTTTTTGAACAATCTCGCGGCCAGCGATACGATAATCATCAACTACTACGGTCCGGTACGGACAGACACGGCACGTTCCATAATACGCCAGGCACGGTATCGAGAAACGGCGCCTGGCACCATTTCTTCGGCGGGCTTCTCCAACGTTGATATCGATACGGCCAACTATCGTACCGAGTTCGGCTCTGCCAAATTGGGGAACGTGGTTTGGTTTTTCAATTCGAAAGGGCTGACAGGCTCCATTGATATTCAGTGTAAGGTTAGCACGGATGCCGGCGTTACATTTGGCACGCCGTTCAATGTTGCTGCCAACCCGAATGTCGATGAGTACTGGTTTGATCTTAAGAACTACAGTTTATCGGTGTCTAACGAGGGACTCGATATCATTTACTACTCGGACAGCTTGGGGTCTGTCGTAAGCAATGCCACAGACAAGGTTATGTACGCGTTTATTCGACGGTCAGCACCAAGCACTGTATCGGGACTTACTCAGTTGAGCGAGCATCCTCCGATCTGGTCAGAACGTGGGTACATCCCGGCCAATTTCGAGTATTATGATGCCGGTGGTGAGTCAGGTGTAATCTGGGTTGGATTGGATGCCGGTCTTCGCAAAGTATACTACGACCGATACAATGCAACCCCCACGAGTGTTAACCCGAATGGCGGTGGTGTGCCAGAAACATATTCGTTGCAACAGAATTATCCGAACCCATTCAATCCCGCGACGACGATAGAGTTCACCATTCCGAAGAGTGAGTTCGTGACGTTGAGGGTGTATGATCTGCTCGGGAAGGAAGTGCAAACGCTTGTTGCGGAGAATCTGAATTCTGGTACGCATAAAACAAGATTTGATGCCGGCAGGTTTGCGAGTGGAGTATATATGTACAAGCTGCAAGCGGGCAAGTACTTCGAGGCAAAGAAGTTGATGTTCGTGAAGTAGAGTTCGGCGCTTGCGGATGCTGTTCTTCCAGAAGGGACTCGAAAGAGTCCCTTCAGAGTGGGGCGAAGATATCGGGATGTATTGGCTGTCGATTCTTGATTTTGTCAAAGACTTTTGGTTTCCTATTCCGGTCTTCCTAAACATCCAAAATCAAGCGATGGATCAACGAGAAGCACCCTCCTTCTACCATGAACACCAAGCACTGACCAAACACCCCGAAGCAGCTCCTTCGCTTTTCGACGGTTTTGAGCACCGGATCAAACAGATGCCGCTTCCCCTCACCCGATTACGACTCCCTGAATTGCCGGAGGAACCCAAGAAGGTTCTCAACTTTCATTACTGGTGAAAGAGTCAGTACTAACGATGGACATCAATCTTACAGGCAAGCGGGCGATAGTGTGTGGTGGCACGCAAGGGATTGGCAAGGCCGTTGCGGTTGAGCTTGCCTCACTCGGTGCATCCGTGACTCTGGTAGCTCGCAATGAAGAGAAGTTGCACCAGGTGAGAGATGAGCTGCGTGCTTCCCCCGGACAGCGACATGACGCAATTGCAGTTGACTTCAATATGCCGGAGGTGTTGCGAGAACGGATTGGGGGTTATGTTAGCAAAGCCGATACAATCCATATTCTTGTGAATAATACCGGTGGACCGAAAGGCGGCCCGATTGCCGATGCAGAGCTTCAGGAATTCGTGAACACATTCTCACAGCATCTGCTCTGCAACCATATCCTCGCGCAGGCGGTCATCCCGGGCATGAAGAATGCGCGCTATGGTCGAATTGTGAATATCATCTCAACTTCTGTGAAGCAACCAATTTCCGGGTTGGGCGTTTCCAACACCGTTCGTGGCGCTGTCGCCTCCTGGGCGAAGACACTGGCAGGAGAAGTGGCACCATTCGGCATTACGGTGAACAACATCTTGCCAGGCATGACGAAGACTACGCGGCTCGATTACGTCATTCGTGATAGGGCTGAACGCAGCGGGAAGTCGGCGGAGGAGATCACCGGGGAGATGATCGCTGAGATCCCGGCGGGACGCTATGCGGAACCACACGAGATTGCTACTGCCGTCGCTTTTCTTTGTTCGCCAGCAGCGTCATACATCAACGGGGTGAGCCTGCCCGTGGATGGAGGGAGAACGATGTCGATCTGAACAGGGCCAAAACTTTCTTAAAGAACAATCTCACACACCTCTATGTCTGAACTTCGACAAAACCTCATCACCCGTGACTGGGTAATCATGGCAACGGAGCGGGCGGTCCGCCCGAACCAACTTGTGCAGACGAAGTCACCATCGGCTCCACTTCCGGCTTACGACCCGCAATGTCCTTTCTGTCCAGGCAATGAACACTTATCTCATCTGGATGTAGAGCGGATCAGGGAAGAAAGCACGTGGAAGGTGCGAGCCGTGCCCAACAAATTTCCCGCACTGTCATCTGTTGGTGAACGGATACGGAAAGTCGAGGGTCTCAATCGCTCGATGACGGGGGTTGGGGTACATGAGGTGATCGTCGAGCATCCCCGCCATGATATGACGATGGCGCTTCTCTCCGTTCCTGACGTTGCTGCGATCATCTCTATGTACCGAAAGCGCTATGCCGCCATACGAGAAGACCCTCGTGTGGAGGCAATAGTCATGTTCAAAAACCATGGGGAAAGGGCCGGTACTTCCATCGTGCATCCACATTCTCAAATCGCAGCCCCGCCCGTCGTCCCGACACAAATACGCGCCCGGATTGAAGAAGCGATCCGGTTTCTGGATGACACGGGAGAATGTCTGTTCTGTCGAACGATGAAAGAAGAGCTTGCCTCAGGTGAACGGGTTATTGTAGATAGTGAGCACTTCGTAGTGTTCCACCCGTACGCAGCTCTGTCCCCATTTCACACCTGGATATTCCCACGGCGGCACATGCCGTCGTTCGATGAAATCTCTGACACTGAAATTTTTGACCTTGCGTTTGCTCTCAAGACATTTCTTGCAAAGCTGTACTACGGGTTGGGCAATCCCGACTTCAATCTCTCCATCCGATCTATTCCGACAAATGACAGGAACAAGGAGTACTTCCATTGGTATCTGGCCATCGTACCTCGAGTCAGCCAAACAGCTGGCTTCGAGATGGGGAGTGGTATGTTTATCAACACGGTGCGACCGGAGGAGAGTGCGGCGTTCTTGCGTGCAGTGACTGTTGCGGACTAAACCAAAGGATATGGTTCTTGATGAACTCGGTTCATCCATCACGAGCCCTGAAA
>DPLS01000427.1 GCA_003541875.1 Bacteroidota bacterium
CATAACTCAAGATTGCCAACCAACTGTACTCCCAGAACATCCTCAAAGAATCTCTCGCCATACCTAAGAGAGAAATCGTACTGCTGAAAAGTTTTGTTCAATCCTCCATATGCGTCTTTTGAATCAAGCCTAAGCAGTCGCTCTGAGGGGGCTTTTCGGGTGACAAGATTGACGCTTCCCGCAATCGCTTCGGCGTCCTTGTCGGAGGTGAGAGCCTTAAACACTTCAATGCCCGCCAACGACCCTTGAGAGATTGTGCTTAGGTCGACCCCACGCTCGTTTGCGTCAGTCGCTGCGATCCTGACACCATCAACTGTAATGCTGGTGAACTTGTCGCTCATACCGCGCAGAATCACCTTGTTCGCCTCGCCTCCTGAGCGGAGAATCGAAACACCGGGAAGACGGCCAATAGCTTCGGCTGCATTAACATCAGGCAGCTCTTTGATCTTTTCTTCAGAGATCACATTGACAATGGTCGTGGCATTAATCTGTTGATTCATTGCCGCAATCTGCCCGCGAGCTTGTGCCGTAATCAGGATTTCTTCACCTTCAAGAACATCGGGGACAAGCCGGATACTCAAGGGTTGGAGTTCTTCACCCGTGGCAGTTAGCGGGAGTGCTTTGTACCTGTACCCAATATATGAAACTGTGAGAGTGTGGGTGCCTTCTGGAATTCCGGAAATCCGGAACTTGCCTTCACGATCTGTAACGCCACCAATGGCCGTCCCTTTGAGGAAGACATTGGCTCCTATCAACGCCTCGTTGGTAACCGAGTCAATGACTGTGCCGCGTAAAAGACTCTGTCCAAAGCTCATCTCAGGTAAAGTGAAAAGAGCTGCTATAAGAATCGTGGCTCGAATCAATGGCTTCATGGATGAACTCCTTTATTTGACCTGAGGTCCTGATCGCACGAAACGCTGGTCTCCGACAAAGGCATTCGGAGTTTTATTTCCGTAGTGAAACTTTTGGGGATAGTAATCTGATACAGATGGACTCTTGCTGCTCAGTACATCGCTCTGTGTTCTTATCACCACATCTCAACATATTTTCGTCCTGCACGTAAGCTGCAGAGGGCATGGCTTCAAGACGAAGGTGATGTTGTCAATATCCATGCAGGCAGCACTGGATAACATCGCTCGCAGACAAATTTCGGCACGAACAAACGACAGTGAAGGAGCAGAGAGACGGGAGATAAGAAAGAACTGGTGGTCCGGCTAGATGCGAGCAAACTCCCCTTCCCGGAAAATTCCCACAGGAAAAGGAAATCTGAGAAGTCTCGGAATTATCGCTTACTTTACCGATTACTTTATCGGTGGCTAATTCTACAAAAAGAAAACCGATTTGTCAAGTACTTTGAGACCTTTTTTTGGAGGGGGATATGAACGGACTTCGGTGTTGTTCTGGAAGGGCAAAATGCCGCCCAATCCGGATGCTACAACATGAAGAAGAAGCAATCCGTTTGCCCTCGACGGAAACCTGGAGGGCTATGGCTCTCAGGATCTTCCGAGAAAGATTGGAGAGATATGTCGTCGGAAAAGATTGTCGGTCACGTTCTGACCCACAATCTCTGAAGCAGTTTCGAGAAGGTGAAGGTACTTATCCCCCATTTCCGCGGCAACTTTGAACCCCACATGAAGGAGTTGCCGCAGATGCGGGTTGAATGATCGATTGGACTGATCGTGACGAAGTGCTCCAACGTATCGCACGCTGTCCCAAGCACTCACTTCCCTCGGACTAGGAAGTCGCTGTCGGTCGATTGCAATGACAGTTTCATATGGTTTGGACAATTCATCAATCCGCTCGTACGCTTTTTGATAGATGACCTTTGCCACATCCAGTCCGGCTGCACCAGAGAGCGCAATCCCAATGAGCTCCTCAAGCCAAGTCGTTCCCGCCGTCTTGAGATGAAGCCCAGCATGAGTTCCGCTAATGGCCCGATGAATGAGTTGATACAGTGAGAACTTGTCGCTCCCAGAGTGAACACTCAACTTCAGATTCCGAGGCAATCCAAATGCGTTGACCGCGTGTGCGATTACGTGCAAATCTTCTTCAAACTCCTTGGCGAATTGTACAACGTCGCCGACATAATCAATTCCTTTTAGAAACTTCCCGGTGAATTTGGGTGCAATCGTCTGGATGGGTATCCTCTCCTCCGCAATTGCAGCAAGGATCAAGTAGAGTTCCATCGGACTCTGCGGTTCAGACGCTTCATCCGTCGAGATCTCAACCACGAAATCCTGGTTTGCCCGTCCGTTCGAGATATGTCGATAAATCTTGCCTGCTTCTTTCACTGCCAGCAAGTATTTGCTGGCGAAAGCGTGGAGATCTTTTTCATTAACTGCAAGCGGAGTTGGAATCCCGGAAATACGCACACTCCCGCACATGGGTCCCATGGATCTCATAAACGATTCCATTGTGCTTCTGTCCGCCTCCATCCCTATGAAATCGGCAACATCCAACGTGAAGAAGTTGCTACACTCGAGAAATGGGTCCACTGTCTTCAGACCAATATGGTCAGCATCAACATAGTATGAATCCTTCCATTCAGAACCTCGAACTGCCTCGTCTGCGGCACGACGCGTATCTGACGGACGGGTCCCAATAATCATGTGCTCACGGTTTGACTTGTTCCATACCGGAACGACATTCACGCCGAGATCCTTTGCACGCTTCAATGCGCGCAGCTGTGCCACGCCTTGATGTCCAAACCTATCTCCAACACCAATCGAATATTTCTCAAGTAGCATCACTACCTCTTTCCGGTTTCTTCATTCCCAGTTATACATCTGATCCAAACACAACTAACATAAGATAGCAGGGTAATCCCCAAGACTCAAGTCTCTTTTTCTTTGCGGCGCGCTCGGCAACTTGTGCAGCGCACTGAAACTGCACCCATTACCCTTTTCCCCTGTACACATGCGCGACATGGCTCTCGTAGTCATCTTGCGTGTCAATATTGAGAATACATGATTCTTCCCCAGTTGACACTTCTAAGACGTCATTCGGGTGGTTCCGAACAACGTGGCGTGCACCTACAGTCACCGGTGCATCTCGCAGGCTATCAAACATTCTGGAGGAAAAGACGGTTGGATGTCCGCGCCGCCCTTGACACACCGGGATGACAATGCTCTTTCCTGATTCTCGAAAAGCCTTGATGAGGTCGTCTATGAGGGTGTGCGATATCAGCGGACGATCGACGGGACAAATCACAACACCATCAGGCTTTCGATTACCAAACGCGTTAAGACCAGCAACAACCGAGGTAAGCTGTCCCTCCTTCCAGCCGTGGTTGACGACGATGGTTCCCCCGAACCAGGAGAGCGAGCTTCTGATTTCGTCAGCATCAGCTCCAAGAACAACCACAACATCACGAACCCCGGCATCATGCAACTGACCGACGATATGCTGCACGAAGGTCTCATCGCCAATTCTCAAGATCGCTTTGGGGCTTCCCATGCGCAAGGAAGCCCCAGCAGCGAGAACAACTGCTCCTACAACCATCGGGGGGATCTCACATTGTCAACGCCATTACAGACTTGGAAGTGTGCAGTCGGTTCTCGGCCTCGGGAAATACACGAGAGTGAGTCCCGTCGATCACTGCGTCGGTCACTTCATAGCCGCGGTCCGCTGGCAAACAGTGCATGTAGATGGAGTTCTTCTTCGTCAACTTCATCTTCTGCTCATCACAGATCCAGTGTTTGTACTTCTTGGAAATTTCGAGCGCTTCTTGTGGATTGTGAAAGAGAGACTCGATGCCCCACGACTTTGGATAGACAATGTCGGCGCCTTTGAATGCATCGTCCATGTTGTCAACGACCTCGAACTTCGTTCCGCTTTCCCTCGCCGCCTTCTTCGCGTATTCCACCTCACTCTTCATCAGCGTGTACTCCGGCGGATGTGCGAGAACAACGTCGATACCAAAGCGCGGCATAAGCGTGATCAATCCCTGCGGAACGGACATCGGCTTGGCATAACTCGGCGCGTATGCCCAAGACACTGCGATCTTCAGTCCGCGCAGGTTCTTGCCATACTCCTCTCGTATCGTCATGAGATCGGCAAGGGTTTGAAACGGATGATCGATATCGCATTGCATGTTCAGGACCGGAACCCGCGACGCCTCGGCGACTTTGCGCATGTAACT
>DPLS01000378.1 GCA_003541875.1 Bacteroidota bacterium
ACCCAGATTGACCCTGCTTGGGTTGAGGGTGGTCTGCCCGATCGCAATGCGAAACTGCCGGTAGCGTCGAACCGCAGCTCAAAGTCGCGATTGTTGTTCCCACCGTTCAGTCCGCGTACCTGGTTGGTGGTTGAATCGACCGTGAGAATATCAAACGCCGGATTGCTGCTGTTGCGACCTAACACATTTGCACCGTTCGCGTCCCTGAGAGTTCTCACTCCAGTCTGCGAATTCACAACATACATCTTGAACCCGCTCTCCGTCACGTTGTATGCGGAATCGACTGGCAAGTCAAGAAGTCCGCCCGCAGTAGTCGGGTACGCCAATGCTGTACGGTTCGAGGTAAGTACTTTGCCGCTGGTCATATTCTTGAGCGACCATTTCGGAACCCCTCCCAGTTCCACCGTGTCGATCCGAAGTCTGTATGTCGTTCCTTTCGTCAAATACGGATTGTACACAAGAGGAATCACGACCGCATTGCTCGTGCCAATGGCGTTACTCACAGCAATCGTATCGCCAAAGAAGTACGGGAATCTATCTCCCGGCCTCGCCGTCTCCGGAATTACCGTTATCGTCGCTGGCTGGCTTTCGTACGTCTTTGTCGGGTTCAGTGCGTCATAGCAATAGTTGTAGGCAGTGATGCCGTAGTAGTATCTCTGGCCCGGTACAAACGAAACTCCACCTACCGCATCTCTTTCCAGGGTCACCGTGTAAGGGATACCGTTGTCAGAGCCGTACTGCACAGGCATGGTGATCGCCTCGCCCGTGATTGGGTCAACGACAGGCTGCCTGATTACGGTAATCCCATTCCTGAGATCGTACTGGCCGATCAATATTGCTGATTCCAGGTCCCCTGAAGCATCGGGGAATTGATACAGCTTGTATCCTTCAAACCGATAGTTGCCTATCACGACAACCGATTCTGTCCGCGCAATGCTTGCAGAATCGAGTCCCCAGTTGACCATTATCCTGGTACCGTCGAAACCATTTGAAAGGCCAACGCCCGCAACTGAAGGCTTCTCGGGAGGGCCAGGTAGCTTGAACAGACTGTCGTATGCGGTCTGGACAAACTTGTCGTTGAATTTCATTGTCGAAATACTTTGTAGGTTGTTCGAGCCCAGCCCTGCAACAAGGGCGCTGACGAGCTCTTGCGTATCGCCAACCGCCATCGTGAACGGACCACTCGTTAGCAGAATACGACGGTCACCTGGTGAATTATCGAGCCAACCGGTACCTGCAACGGGATCGCCGCTTACCCAGAACGGAGTTGGCTGATTAGTTGTCGGGTTGATTCTCATCGCGGGATCCGGCGGGCCTTGCGGCGTGGGAGGCAATCCGCGCAACATCTGATACCATTGGATGGCACCAAGGTAGGTGAATGGCGGGTCACTATACTGCTGGCCTGCCGCAAAGTACATCGCGGAGGTCATCGGGAGGTTGATAACCCCCGGCCCGCGCTTCTTCAGGTCGAAGATAGCGAAGTCCGCTGCATCATCAATGCCATTTCTGTTTCTGTCCTGACCGGCAAACCCCCGCACCATGGGTCCCTGCAGAAAATCGTAGCCAGCCGCAGGCGGAGGCAGGTTGAACAACGCGTAGTTTGCGTCAACAGGGCCGGAATTATACACATAGTTCATGCTCAACACCGTGTCACACGCGGCGTAGTCATCGCCGGAGTTCCCAAGGTCGGGATCAGACCATTGGCAGAGATACATGTTCTCAACGGTTGCAGTCGCCGGTGTAGTGCTTGTCCCTTTGTAGATAAGCCTGAACTTCTTGAAAATAATATTCCCGAGAGGATCTGTTCGCGCATATCCCCAGATCGTGACCTGCTCCTCCATCCCCGTCTCGGGGCAGAGCCATGGCTGAGGCTGACCAATATCGTTGCACACATACCAGATCACCTGGTCCGCGCCTGCAACACCCGGCTCATCGACCGTCGGATTGTAGACGCCGTCGCCATCCTTGTCATAGTAGGGGGCGCCCTTGACAGCCGGCCATTCCATCCAGTCCTTTTCGTACTGATCTCGCACTCTCTGCACATCCCCGTCGGTCACAGCGGAGAGAGCCTTGCTGTAGAGCTCTGATGCATCTCGTTTCGCATCGCTCGTGGACATCGTCTTGTAGTCTCTCCGTATTCTCCAGATGCGCACATCGGCGCTGCCCGGATCCTCGGCCCTCCCTGTACGAAATCCCAGAATTGCGCCGGGCTTTGTCCCGTTTTCATAGCTCTGCCCGTTGACGCGAAGTTCAGGGGTTCGTCCATCATAGAACATCCCACCCCAAATAAGTCCCGCAGAATAAATACACTGCGATGTTCCTCTGGGGTACGTGGTCCCGGAGTTTGTTGTATAAGGATTCCTCTCCTGCTCACCGTTCGATGAATACCAGGTAGAATATCTATTGATATTCAGCAGGGTGGCAGTGGGAGTCCCCGTGGGTTTCAATAGAGAATTGGGGCTTCTTCCCTGAGTCCGTTGGTCTGCCCCCATGAACAAGAGGGCGCTGAGGGCAACCGCCAGGATAAGGGAACCGTTGAGAACGAGCTTCTTCATATTCACTCCACTAAATTCCATGATTGGTTGAATACCTCATGCACGATTAATATTCGATCTTCATACCGAAACGAATTTGGCGGGGGCTGCCCCACAGGTCATTCCCCGTGATATTGCGATAATGCTGACCGTCGACCAGATTGATCGCCTGGTACATCGGAACATACTGAGGACCGAGTTCCTGCACAGCAGTGCCGCTAAGTCCGGGATCGCTCAGGTAGCCGTCGTCGGTAGCGTTCCCCGTCCTCCTGTAAACGTTTTGGACGTTTTTCGTGTCCAGGAGGTTCATGATATAGATGTAGAAGTTTGTGGAGAGTGGACCCATCTGCACGGTTTTGTCCACCCGCAGATCGATATTAAAGTTCCAGGGTGTTGTTGACGCGTTCACGTTTTCAACGGGGAACGACGATCGCTGGTCGTTCTCAATCAATGCACCGGTCTCGGGACCCTGTTGTCCACCACTGCCCGTGGCAAGGGTGAAGGGATGGCCACTGTTAAACGTGAACAGAAGATTGAATCCAAGACGCTGGAGAACGGGTCCGCCGTCATCTTCGCCGAACCGATAGTCGATATTCATGGCACCTCGATGTGCCTGACTGAAGTCGAGCGGCGAAATGACTGTTGGGAATTGCGTGCCTTGCTCTGCAGCACCCACATACGAGTTGTTTGTGGAACCGGTGCCTTTGGCGTCAGCAAACGTGTAGTTGAACTGAGCCTGGATCCGGCTAATCCTCCGCAATCTGATGGTCAACTCGAACCCTTTCGTCGTGGCAAAATCTCCGTTGACGAGAGTGTTGTACGCAGAAACTTGAGCAGTCGGATCGACTGTTTGCTTGATCACCTGGATCTGGCCGCTGATGTCTCTATAGTAGGCCGTCATATCGAACGACGCATAGTCTGATATTTGTTGACTGAACCCTACTTCATAGGATGTCGTTCGTTCCGGATCCAAGTCAAAGCCCACCGGATTGGGGATGTAGTTCTGTCCTCCCCAATTGCGCGATTGTTCAGCCGTGCTCAAATACAGCTGATTGAGCGAGGGAGCCTGGATGAACTTTCCCCACTGCAGATGGAATACTGTCCGATCTGTCACAGGGAACGCCACACCCAGACGTGGACTGACGGCCTTGAAGGCCGGACGCTTCTCAATACCCGTAGCCTTGTACTCGAAGGTCGTCGGATCAACTGAAGGGTTTGTCGAACCTTCAACAGTGTTCGGAGTTGTCGGGTCATCGATAAACCTGATGTCGTCGTTGTCCATGTAGTCGAATCTCAACCCTGCATTGACAACAAGGTCAGAGTACTCGAGCTTGTCCTGAGCATATGCCGACCAATAGACGGGCCTCTTTGGCCCGTCGACACTCTCGTCGTCATTGAGAGCGTTCCCATAAACATCATAGCCATAGTTGTTCACACGCGCGTTCCTGCGCACCTGGTAGTCGCGCTCGGCCGACGGGACACGTGCGAGGTCAGGGTTGTTGCGATACCACGTGAGCAACGAGCTCGGGTTGCCGAGAATTTGGTATGCCCGCACTTTGTATGTGTCATACGAACCCCCCACCTTCAACTCATGAATCGTACCTTCCTGCCATGTAAGGTCAGCCGACCCTCCCCATCGTTGCTGCTGATTCAGCTGGAATCCTGCCCGCCACGCACCCGGCCTGCGGAAGGGGAACCCGGCGAGGTTGTAATCGGAGGGACCAGTGGTGATGTTTTGGTACTGGTAGCCATACTGGGCATTGGCAACGCTGTCCTGATACAAAAGGAAGTTGTCGCCGTGGTCCGGATCGTTTATTTTGTTCCTGTTGTCTGCATAGTTGAAGTTCACCTCATAGAGCAGATTTGATGAAACGATATGGGTGAACTTCAAATTGCCAAGCACGTTGGTCGTCTGATTTATCGGGAGCCTGTTGAGCGCAAAGAGGTTGGCCACCGGCAGGGCGGTCCCCTGCTGTCTATTGTTCGTGTAGTTGCCGCTCACACGAACGATGATGGGATTGAAATCGAACGTCAACGTACCACTTGCGTTGTAACGGTTTCTCATCGAACCGGGGACGTTCCCCGATTGCATGTCCAGCGTGCGCACGGTATCGGTAGGTCTGTTTCTGTCGACAAGGTTCTCGAAATGGAAACCTTCCCAGAACCACACCCTGAAGTCACGGTCAAACTGGTTCTCCCCTGCAAAGAAGAACGAGATCTTATCGCTAAAGAGCGGCCCGCTCAACGTTGCGACGTAGTTGCTATAGCCGTAGGAATATGTCCCCAACGCCTGGTTGTTCTGAGAGGTGAAGTTGTCGGTTTCTGCCTGCAATGAGAACTTGAAGTCCTTTGTGCCCGATCTCATGGTCTGCCGGACAATGCCTGAGTTGGCACCGCCGTATTGCGCAGTATATCCACCGGCCTGGACCTGGAGTTCCTCCAGGGCTTCGGGGATGACGGTTGTGGCATTTGTTCCGTCAAGAACATTGCGCGTGCTTGCGCCGTCGAGATAGTAGCCTACCTCTCCAAGTCGGCCACCGCGTATGTAGAGGTTCCCGTTCTGTTGCACAACGCCGGGGGCCAACACAACTGCCGCCTGGACACCGCGAACGGGGAGGCTCCTAATATCTTCGCCCGACGCAATGCGAGGGGTGTTCGTCGCATTCTTGTTCACCAGATCCCGCTCTCTCTGCACAACAATCTCGTCCATGACGACACCTTCGACGAGAGCATCCAAGAGGAAATCGGCCTCCGTCGTGAGGTC
>DPLS01000408.1 GCA_003541875.1 Bacteroidota bacterium
GTGGATACCGTCGTAGGTCCCGATAGCGCGGGCTATCGCGCCATTGACAGTGACTCGCCTGGTGGGCCGACATACAACTGGTTCGACATTAGTACGATTGGAATCCAGATCACCAGCTGGACAGGAACATCTGACGATGGTTACGCAACAATTGCGTTGCCGTTCCAGTTCTCTTTCTATGATAACACCTACAATTCTGTCAACATATGCACGAATGGTTTTGTAAACTTTGGCGCCACAAGCACTGCGTATTCGAACGGGGCTATCCCGAGCACAGCGACCCCCAACAATGCATGCTATGGGCTTTGGGATGACCTGAACCTGACGTCCAGTGGGACAGTTCATTACTACTTCGATACCCCGGGCTCCAGGTTCATCATACAATACACGGATGTTCCCTTCTACTCTGGAGGAGGCACTGCAAAATTCCAGATCATCCTGAAGTCCACCGGTGAAATCCTGTATCAATACAACAACATTACGGGAGCAACGAATTCTTCCACTGTCGGTATTGAAAATCTTGGCGGAACTGTAGCAGTGCAACTCATTTACAGCGCCAACTACCTCCACAACAACCTTGCAATCCTCATCTCCAAAGGTTTGTTGTGGGTTGAAGAATCGCCCTCTTCGGGATCGATCGCTCCGGCCGGGAATCAGCCGGTAACGGTCACGTTCAACTCCACCGGCCTCACCGCCGGCACCTATCGAGGCATCCTCGCAATCGTCAGCAACGACGCTCCGAGGAGCCCACGCAATATTCCCGTCCGTCTCTCCGTACTGCCATCAGATGTGAGAGAGCAGAGAGGCACGGGGATTCCGAAAGAGTTCGCTCTTGAACAGAACTACCCGAATCCCTTCAACCCGACGACGACGATCTCTTACTCGCTGCCAACAGAGGCCACCGTCCGGTTGAAGATCTTCAATATGCTCGGACAGGAAGTGATAACGCTGGTTGATGCACCCCACGCCGCTGGTTACTACGATGTCCGGTGGAGCGGCAACAGTAACAGAGGCGTCGTCGTCTCAAGCGGCGTGTACATGTACCGACTCGAGGCAACCACTCCTGACGGAAAGATCCTCAACAACTTCAAGAGGATGCTGTTGTTGAAGTAACGATGATTGAAATTCCAATGTTCGACGGTTAGCCGTCGCGACGAGGAAGTCCGATTCTCCAGACGGCCCCGATAGGAATATCGGGGCCGTCTTTTTTAGATACAGCCTGAACAGCAGCATTCCAAAGTGATGGTAGTGCTCTTGCTTATAACCTCCGGAGATTCTACATTGAACCAGACTTTTCCCTCTTCTTTGATCCGCATCCAAAGGAGGTCCCCCATGAACCGTAAGTCCGCTTCTTCCATCGTACTGGCTTCGATCTTGGTAGCGTTGATTCTGCAGGCTCCAATCTCATCGTTTGCCCAGTGGTCATCCGACCCAAGCGTCAATCTCGCCGTATGCGATACCAGCGGCAGTCAGGAGCTGCCAAAAATTGGTGCAACCTCCGATGGCGGTTGCTACGTCTCGTGGTTCGACACACGTAGCGGCGCATACAGAGTGTACCTGCAGCGTCTTGATGCTCAGGGGGTGAAGCAGTGGGCAACAAATGGTTTGCTCATCAGTGCAAACCCGCAGAACACTTCATTGGTTGATTATGATCTCGCCGTTGACGACAGCAACTATGCAGTGGTGGTCTTCACCGACATTAGGAACGGCGGCCAGATTGAGCCGTTTGCGTATCGTATAAGTCCGCAAGGGACATTTGCATGGGGCGCGAATGGTGTTGCGCTTTCTACTTCATCGTCGACATTTCAGGCGAATCCGAAAGTTGTCAAGACTTCAGACGACAACTTTGTGTTTACCTGGATCTTCAGTTCAACCCCGAGAAAGGTTGCGCTGCAAAGACTGAATGCTGCTGGAGTCAAGCAATGGGGAACGGATCCGATTCTCCTTTCCGGGACGGGAACGGAGTTGCTCGACTATCCAAGCATTGTCATCTCTGACAATGGCAGCGTCATTTTGCTCATGTCTGGGTACACAGGCACATTCCTTAATCCACAAAACTACAGACTTTACACGCAGAAGTATTCGCCTGCTGGAGCGCCGATGTGGGGAAGCGTTCCGGATACTGTGTACGCTCTCGGACGAGTCTCTGGCTTTTTCGTTCCGAAACTCATTCCCGATGGAAATAATGGCGCCTTCTACGTTTGGCATGATGATCGGAACAACACAGGCAGTTCTTTCTCCAACGTTCAGCATATCACCCCGACTGACGCGAAGCTCTTTCCAGTCAACGGTACTGCCGGCTCGACGCTTCCCGGTCGATTGCACAACGACGCCTGGGTCGCGTACACACCCATCACTGGTGAGACATACATGTTCTGGTACGAGACAGATGCAGCGTTCCAAAGCTCGTTCGGTGTGTATGGCCAGAAATTTTCCTCGAATGGAACTCGTCAATGGCCGGATTCGGGAAAAGCATTCAGACCCTTTGGAGGTGGACAGCCCTCCTTCATCCGATGTGCTGCAAAGGACTCCGTAGCGGTTGTGTTCTATTTTGATGGCGTCACGACAACAAACAATCTTGTCAAGGGATTCAAGGTCGACCGGAACGGCAACTTCCTCTGGAGCGGATCGATAATGAACGTCAGCTCAGTTGCAAGCAGCAAGGGGAGACTCGGCGGAGCTTTCACATCAAACGGGATGTCGATGCTTACATGGTCGGATAATCGTATCGATGGGAACGGGGTCTATGCTCAGAATGTAAATTTCAACGGAACCCTTGGCAACATCACCGGCATCGGCACTACAGAGCGAGCAACACCGATGGAGTTTGAGTTGCTGCAGAACTATCCGAATCCATTCAACCCCAGTACAAATATCAAGTACCAAATCCCAAATACCAGTCGGGTGAATCTGTCGATCTACAACATTCTTGGTCAGCAGATAGCAACACTGAAGGATGAGGTACAGAGTAGCGGGAATTACGATGTGGTGTGGAATGGGAGAAACGACTTTGGCTCACAGGTTTCGTCCGGCGTCTACTTTTGCCGGATTGAAGTGCGACCAGTAGATGGCGGGAATGTCTTCACGGGCATCAAGAAGATGATGTCCCTGAAGTAACACCTTTGGAGTAGTAGGATTTGAACCCGAAGAACGCGTGAAAGGAGCAACAATGGCCCGAACATCAATTATCTGGGTGCACGGCAATACTGCTGAGCCCGAACAGCCCGAGAGCCTGATGCGGTTCGCACGGAAAGGCTGGGGCGCCCAGTGCCAGGGCATGTCAGGCACAACGCACTGGTTCCACTTCCCAATTGCATCGCCGAGCGTACTCGAAGGCTCACCCATGTATCTCTCAAAACTCTACGTCATGTACAACACCATGCCAGGCGGCAAGGCAGAGTTGCAGCCGGTCATTACCAATGTGCACGTTTACGATGGACGCACACTTGCAATGTCGTTCGATGATCTGTCGCTTTCCGGCGTACACGACGAACTGATCGAGGCGGCAAACACACTCGTAATCAATCCGGCTCTCCGGATTGCAAACGGGCTGGGACTTTCCGTCGGCGTTCAGTTCCCATTGCGAGAGGGAGAAGAGTCAATCAGCTACGACATTCTGTTCACCGCAGCAGGCGCCGAATTCGCGTCATGACGTCGTCACACACTTTCACAGTGAAGACGCAGGGATTCAACGATACTCATGACCTTACGCCACGGGTCGAGGAAATCGTGCGCAATGCCAAGATTTCCAACGGCATTGTCACGGTGTTCGTGCCCGGATCAACTGCAGGTATCACGACAATTGAATTTGAGAGTGGAGCAGTGGAAGATCTGAAGAAAGCAATCGAACGACTTGCACCTCAGAACATGCAGTATGATCACGACCGGCGCTGGGGCGATGGAAATGGCTTTGCTCATGTCCGGGCTGCTCTGCTCGGCCCATCCCTCACAGTTCCTGTGACCAATGGAGAGCTGAAACTCGGCACATGGCAACAGATAGTGCTCATCGATTTTGACAACCGACCGCGAAACCGCGAAGTCACTATCCAGATAATAGGTGAGTAGCATCTTCCCCGGTTCGTGACATACGAACCCGATGATCCGCAACACGCACTTCGCCTGAGCGCCGACTTCTGAAGCATAACAAGTCGGCGTTTCTGTTACCCTTCCCCAGTCACAATGTTACCCATTACTATTCACACGTCCCTTCCGCTATACCGAAACGTTCTCTCCGTTGCCGATTCATTCAGTCTTCCGCATGTTCAGGTTCGTGCTCGATAGCACGATTAGGATTTCTACATACGGAAGAAACTCCTTTCCCACATACGGCTCCTCATGACCGCGCGCCGCTCACCTGTTCGCCGCGCATTGAGACAGATACGCAAAAAGGGAGGCGGTTACGACTTGGCATAGTATTGGGATCACCTTGAACCACGAAGAGGATTTGGGGAAAGTAATCATTCATCAATCGGGGGTTCTCATGAAAGCAGTCGTAATGTCACTCGCAGTCCTTATGGTGGTTGTCGTTCTTGGATGTACCGATGAATCACAAATATCGGGTCCGTCTGCAATTTCCGGCAACCCGACAATGAAGTTGGATAAAGCTCAGCAGCAATTCAAAATCAATACAAAGGTTATTGGCCCGGGAGGGATCAAATACGCGGTCGTGGGAACTATCGCCTATGTGTTAAAGGTCGACGATCAAACAATTACGCTCATTACGGACGTGACTCTCAAAATTGCCCGATCTGGCTCAGAAGACTTCGAAAAAGTTGCCGGGGGCAAGACTTTCAGCATTACACCGGATCCTGGAAAGTCGGATTTCGTTTCAGAAAGCTACACAATCGGATCCGCCACAGAAAGTTCCCTTCGAGTTTGGATCCAATACGGTATCTCAGACAAGGTGGTGAATGTTAACGACCTTAAGATCATGAGCGGCAATCCCTACTAAAGAAGCATATTGGGCAGGCCGGATGAACACTCTCTCCTGCCTGCTCGAAAACGAAAACACCTCCTGCCAAGGGACAGGAGGTGTTCCTGTTTTCACTACCCGCTCGTACTACTTCACAAACAGGTCTGCCACGGGAATAATTGTCACATCCTCAGCCTTGATCCCCAACGGGAATGTACCGATCTCTTTGTCCTCGTCGAGCACCTGCTGGGGTTTGGGTGTCTTGTATGTAATCGGACTCGGTGCGTCGTTCGACAGCGATTCTTTCAGGCTTACAGCATCCTTCGTTACAATGGCGATCTGCATGTTGTCATATTGCCAGTATTTCTTGATCGACGCATTCACATCCTTCAATGTCACCTCACTCATCATTTTCCTGAATGTTGCAAGGTGGCTTCCTTTGAGCGCGTAGAACTTGTCGTCGATTGCATAGCCGAGCCGCTCCATCGTTGTCGGCGCGTAGTGAAGGACAAAGTTCTTCAGGAAGGCCCGCGTCAGTTTGAAATCCGACTCCGTCATCCCGTTGTCAACCAAGTTCTTCAGCTCGCGGAGCGCCGCACGGAGAGCAAAGTGCCGCGTTTCATTGGGCACCGGTCGAATCCAGATCTCGAAAATCTGCTGGCGGCGCGAGACGTTCTGCGGAGGTACCGTTCGCATGCCACCGTTGGGGAAGTTCTCGATATATGCGTAGTCGCCGTAGTTCAGTCCACGCTCCTCTCGGATGACCTGATAGAGATGGCTGCTCGAATTACGATGCTGTCCCAGCCACGAGTTGGCAATCGCGAGCGCATACCACTCTTTCGACCCGCGAACAATGTTGATTGGGAAACCCATGCTGATTGCGGTGGAGGCAGCATCCTTATCCACAATCACCACCTTCTTTCCTTTGATGGGCTTGGGTTCAGGTTTGGGAACGGGTTTGACCATCCCCACCGGAAGTTTGTGCAGATCATTCTTCAACTGATCGACGAGCGCAACATCATAGCCCCCACCCAGTCCGATGGCAACATTGTCTCGGGTGAAGTGGGATTTGTAGAAGCTCTTCACATCGTCAAGCGTTATGCTTTTCACGCTTTCGATAAGCCCGGCGCTGATGTGCCCGTAAGGCGTACCGACAAAAACACTATTGTACAACACTGCTTTTCCGAGTTCTTCATCGCTTGCGTACCGCAACTGGTTCTCAAGATAGTTCAACACCTGGCTCTTGATCCGGTCGAGGTCTTCTTGCTTGAATGCGGGCAATAGGATCGCGTCCGCAAAGAGTGGATAGAAATCCTTGAGGTTATCTTTGTGCGTACGGCCGGAGATGACTGTCATCTCCATCGAGGTTGAAGCATCATAGTTGGAGGCAAGCGGGAACAGCTTGTCGAGGATTTGTTCATAGCCGTTCTTTTCTGTCGCGGCGTCCGTTAGCATTGACGCAGTGATATTCGCCAGCCCTTCCTTGCCCACTGGATCGTCTTGCGTTCCGACTTTGAACCAGATGCGAAATGAAACCGTGGGGTCATTTTTGACAGGCAGTAGAATCAGGTTGTCGGCAGGCACTTTTTCATCTCCAAATGTCAACATTGGCAGACTCATCAGACAGAACATCGAAAGAATCAGTGAGTGTCTCATTATTGGGCTCCTTTCAGAACAACAACAGTGCGACCCTCGGGCACGAAGTACTTCTTTGCCGCGTTCACGATATCCTGCGGCGTGACCTTGCCGAGTTGCGCGTACAACTGGTCAACGATTTCGACGCCACCTGTCAGAGCGACAAACCGGGCAAGACCGCCAGCAACGTGATCGGGCGTATCGAGGCCCATAAGGAAGCTGTATTTGTTTCTCCGCTTCAGGTCATTCAGCTTCTTCTCGTCGATCAAAGTCGTTTTGAATTGTTCAAGCGTCTTGTACACCTCGTCCCGTACGTAATCTACATCCTCCATCTTCTTGACCATTGAGTACACCTCGAACAGCGGCATATCCTTGTTGATCGGCGTGCTCGCACCAAGGTTCTGCACTTTTTGTTCCTGGATGACAAGCTTCTTGTAAAGATCGCTGGTTTCTCCAAAGGCAAGATCACCAAGCAGGATTGCCGCAGCGAAGTTCGTGTTGTTCGGATCGAGCGCGTCGCCTTTGTACGCGATATCGATTATGGGGAGAGTCTTCCCCGGGTATGCAACTTCAGCAGTCCTCTCGCCTTTCTGCGGTGGCTCAGGCATAATACTGGGGGCTTGATATCCCTTCCGCCATGCACTGTAATATTTCGTGATGAACTTCATCGTTGCATCCATGTTGATATCGCCGGCAACCACAATCACAACATTTTCCGGTCGATAGAAACGGTTGAAGAACGACCTGCTGTATTCATATTGCTCCGGCATCGCTTTGATGTCAGGCTCAAAACCGATTGTCGTGTGTTTGTAGGTATGCACATCATAAGCGAGATCCTGCATCTTCTCGTTCAGGAGAGAAAACGGACTTGTGATGCTCTTGCGGTATTCGCCGTAGACTGCACCGGCTTCTGTCTGGAATGCCGGCTTCTCGTAGTAGAGATTCTGAAACCGATCACTCTCGATCTCAATCACCTTCTCCAGATCCTCTTTCGCAAAGACCAAATGATAGGCGGTATAGTCATCAGTTGTGTAGGCATTGGCATTTGCGCCAATACTTGTGACTATGCTGTCGTACACAGAACCGGGATACTTCTTCGTGCCGCGGAACATCATATGCTCGAAGAAATGGGCAAAACCGGACTTGCCCGGCTCCACCTCGTCACGGCTTCCTGTACACACAACGGAGTAGTAAGCGACAAGGCCGGGACTTTCCAGCGGAATCATGATGACCTTCAGACCGTTGGGCAGAGTTTCAGTCTGATACTTGTACGGAAAAATTGCTTCAG
>DPLS01000372.1 GCA_003541875.1 Bacteroidota bacterium
GGCCCCGGTGTCGTATGACATTCAAGACACAAGATCGGCACTGCCGCGGGAACCGGGATGCCCGTCCCAGCATAATGGACCTGGTGCGCACCTACGCCACGAGCTGAACGCGAGGTGTTCGTGCTCAGGTCGCGCGGTGGAGCAGGATTGGTGGATCCATGACACGTTGCGCAACCCTCAGGGCCACCCGTCCCGGTGTGACAGGTGCGACAAGAGGAATTCACCTTGCCTCCCTCATACATTGTGCCGTGGCAAGTCTGGCACGGCCTCATGTCCCAATTTGCTGTACGGATAGCTGCACCGTGGAAGTTTGACGATGTCGGGTCGGTCCAGCCGCGTCCATGGACACTCCCCCCTGTCGCCTGATGGCACGCCACACAGGAGACTCCAGAGTACCCACCCTGGTAGTTCGAGCCATGACATTCCAAGCATGGTTGAACATCACCCTGCGTCTTTACAGATTTTCCGTGAAAGTTAGCCGCAGATGTGTCCATCCATCCCGGGTCGTGTGCCTGAACGCCCGGAGCAACAGGCGCCGGCAGATCGGTCTTCAACTCGGAACAGCCATAGAACGCCAGCAGCGCCGCAACGAGAAGGCCGACCCAAGGAATATGGTGAGTTTTCATTTGCGCACCAGCATTATGGTGTTCTAAGTGTCTGTAGTGATGAATTGAGCAAGTCTTGCGCATACTTCGTGTTGTGTATGCCCCTGCTCAGGTCGTGCTCGACAAAGAAATAATTGAACAACGCACCCGATTTCGCTTCCGGGGCAATCTTCAAGGGACGGCTTGTGCTTGCATTGACCGTGAGTGAGGTTGTTAGCCACCCGCGCTGAATCAAAAGTGTCTCCAGTGTCTGAAGCGAATCCTGAACCGGCTTCTCCGCGGCGAGTAGCGTGGTCTTGCTGAATCCGCCTGCACCGTGGCAGTCACTCTGATTGCAACCAGTCACTATGAAGAGCGTATCAGACTCCGTCTCATCTGAAGAATAGCGAATCTTCATTGTATGGCCACCTCCACGCCCCGTGCCGAGGTCGGGTGGATAGCTCTGCGATGCCATGTGACACACCGGACAACCTTCTCCCCTGATTCCTGCATTTGTTGAGTGGATTGAGTTCCGATATGTGTAGCCAACGAACTGGAAACCACCGGTACCTATCAACATCTGTCCTTGCACGCCATAGTGCGGGTACCAACGGCTGGATGTGATACTGATGGTATCTGTAGGAGCCGTTCTTGCCGGATTTGGCACGGGACTCATCGGACTCGTTGTGCGCGTTTGATGGCACCTTACGCACATGTTTCCGGGACCATAATTGAACGACGCATCTGGGACTCCCGAGACAAACGATTTGATCGTGACCGCATCCATGTCTCGGAGAGTGAAATTGCCTCTGGAATGTGGAGAATGACAGGCAAAGCAACCCGGAGGACTCGGGTTATTTTTTGCTCCAACAGTCTGAACCATCGGCCAGTGGTTCTTCCACCGTTCGATCAGACCCTCTGTTGTGTGGCAACCTGCACAGTCGGGACCGTTTCTCTCGAGGTCTCCTCCGTAAGCATGCTTCGACCGCTCCCATTGATATCTCCGAGCCCAGAGGTAGTATGTGGTATCAATGTCGGGATTGTGGCAGTTCGCACATTTGATGCCTGGCGCGAAACCCTCAAACGTACCAGCATACGTCGTATCAGCATTCTGCCCGGCTGGCCCCTGGGGACCCTCGCATCCAAACAGAACAACCATGGACACGAGGCATGCTGCCAGGGCGATGAGAATGATTGAATGGGATTTCATAACGATTACTCCTCCGGATAAGTTGTTACCTTGTGTTTTCACTCCTTGACTATCGCACTGACCCTGACGGTTCGTGGCACGTCAGACAGGTCGGATCCCGTCCTTCAACATCATGGCAGCTCATACAGCTCTCCATGTCGCGCCTTGCCTCTTCAGCGTGGAGACCGCCCACGCCAAATCCCGGTTCCGAATGGGACTTCGGCTTGAACGTGCCCTGCGAAATATTCCCTCCTGCCTCATGACACTTCACGCAGAACGTCTCCATCGAATGGCACGATGTGCAGTCAGATTGCTTCGCTCTTGCATCGATACCATGCGTGAAGCGATAGTCCAACGCGTGGATATTCTGCAGAATCATCCGCTTGGGCGAATCCTTTGTCGACGTTTTGGGACGCGGCTCGACGCTCAGATCCTGCGGAAGAAACGCCTTCAACCCCGCACCCTGATGACACTGCAGACAGAATGACTCGGTGTGACAAGTCTGGCATGAAGTCTGAAGTGCTCCGAGCCGCGCCACATCGCGATGGGTCCGGAGAAAGTCAGATTGCTTGTGGTCTGCCGGCAGCAGCGTAACGAAATCGGTGTGGCATGTCTCGCAGAGGTTCGATGCCTTCTGGTCGTTGTGGCATGTATTGCAAGTCTTCATATCGGGAAGGTTTGTCGCGCTCGCCAACTCTGCCCCCTCGAGACCCTTGTGACAGGTCGTGCACTCAACGTCCTTCTTTCCGAGATGATTCTCGTGCGAGAAAATCACGATGCGCTCAGCCACCGGTCGGGCAACGATGTTCTCGGGATTCTTGTGGCAGTAGCCGCAGTCTCCAGAAACCTGATCCGCGTGACACGTGCTGCATTGATCATGCGTGCTGGCCAGATTGTCTGACGAGAGCTTACTGGTGGCAGCAGCAGGATGGCATGTTGCACAATCCACGCCGGCTTCCACTATGTGATACCTGTGGGAAAACTTCAAGTCTGATGGACGGTCATCTCCTGGTGCAGGCAGTGTATTCCCCGCCATCACCGCGGGCAACTGTGTGAATGTCCCCACGCCAATACACAACAGGAGGGAGACTGCAAAGATGAGATATCGGCGTATCATGCTTGGACCTCTCACTCAAAGAAATGCAACTGTTCGGTGAACCAGAAGTTCAACCCCGCATACAGACGGACGTCGTTCTTGTAGACCTTATTGTTGAGCCACTGGCCTTGGACATCGATCGAGAGCATCTGCAGAGGACGGGCAATCACGCCGAGTGAAGCAACCAGCGTGTTCTCCGTCTTGTCAGATTTGTTCAATTTGTACGATGTGTATGCGGCACCAAACGTTGGGATCAACTTGCGATCCAACAGGGGATAGCTCCCCTGCAACGAGACGGCGTTCAACTCACCCGCGTACCCCGTGCTTCCTCTGTACGACGCTGACGCAAAGTTGTTCGCCACACCGACAGTGTAACGGAAACTGTTGTCATCAACGTACCTTACTGCCGCCCCCCGGATGAAAAAGCGTGTGGCAGATTTCAGTGTGTAGTCGACACCCCCCTCAAACTCATCCAAGGTTGAGGCGTTGAAGACTGCAAAGAACGACTTGTACGGGAGATGAGGCGCATGATGGAGATACTCGGCACTCACTCCCCAGCCCTCTGAAGGATTGTAGCGCACACCCATCTGCGCGCGTTGCGTGACCCTATAATCAACATTGAAGTCGTATCGGGCATTGAACCTGATATTCGACAACCAGTACGACATGTCACCACCGGCGTATTGCTCCTTGGTCGTCACAGGATCGACATACAGAGTCACATCATTCGCGAGCGAATCCAACCGTGTCGTCCAGTATGCCGGTCGCTGTCGCTGACGATTCATATAGCTCAGACCCATGCTCAAATCGTCCCCCGAGTAAAGAAATTGACCACCAAGTGTGAAATTGTTCGAGATTGGACCCCATTTCTTTATCGTCATGTCGATCGGGGTATTTGCCCCGCCATAGATCGTCATCCGCACCCGATTATCCACCATGCGGAATCTCGTCAGTGCTCCATCTATCGTGCCGTTTCCCACCCCGGCAAAGAACGGCACCCTGCCGAAGGAGAGATCAGCGACGTTCATGATGTTCTTCCACTGCGCATAGCCATAGTACAATCGGTAATCGGGCAGCTCATCCAATTTCTTTTGCAGCATTACCGCGCCCTGGAAATGACCATGCAGACTGAAATCGCCCTGCGTGACATCGAGGAGTACAGATTGAAACCCTCTGGTGAACTTTTTCGAGACGCCAACGGTGTCGTACTGCTTCCACGCGTACATCGAGGTGATCAGTCGCCCATTGACCAACTGCCCAAACGCAGTCGATGAGGTAAGCACACAGATAGCACAGATGATTGTCATCCGCGCAACGCTTCGTGAGAGAGTGGTATCAGCTTTCATGGGATTGGTTCGCTATGTGTCGATAGCCGCTCGTGATATGAACGTTCAC
>DPLS01000008.1 GCA_003541875.1 Bacteroidota bacterium
AGATTGGTCTTAATGAATGCCCCGCTCTTTCTCTGGGAAAGCGTGGTGTGGATTGCTGCTACGCCTACTAGCCAAGGCACTAGCGAGGAATTCTCAACCGGATCCCATCCCCAGTATCCTCCCCAACCGAGCGTCTCATATGCCCAGAATCCACCCATCATGATGGCAGTTCCAAGAACAACGCATCCGTATACAAGCCAAGGCGTTGCAGGTTTGATCCAATTGGTGTAGTCTCGTTTCATGAGAGCTGCAACTGCGTAGGCATAAGGAACCCCCATGGCCGCGAAACCACTGAACATCACTTGCGGATGGATGACCATCCAGTAGTTTTGAAGAAGCGGATTCAGTCCTCTTCCGTTAGGTGGAATGAATCCAGCATCAACCTGGCCACCCCACGTCTCCCACACATACGTAAAAGGATTCTTCACCAGGAGCATCAGCAGCAGCGAGAGTTCAATCAGCCCGTACACCGTCATGACTTGGGGTTCATATCCCTTCTTGGCCGAATCCTGCAGAAGGAACACACCGATGAGCGAGGTGAAGAGCGTCCACAGCATAAAGCTCCCCTCCTGCCCGGCGTAGAACGTGGAAATCAACAGCGGAATGGATAGCTCCCGACCGCTGTAGCTCCAGACGTATGTGTATTGAAACTGGTGTGTGAGAATGAGATACAACAGGAAGGCGGAAGTCACCATAACGGTGACCACAGTAGTGTGAAAGAAGATGCGTGCCCACTTCAGGAACCGATCGTTCCTTTGCAGATGCACCTGAAAGTAGCACATGACAGAAAGCAGGCTCGTCACGAAAGCCAACTTGATGAGAATTGACCCGATCATTGAAACCTCTTGTGTGAAAGAACAGTCCTACGGGACCGCTAGCTTACGTTGACTTCTTGACTTCTTCGCTTTTTGCTTCGTACTTCGATGGACACTTCGTCAGTACCTCAGAGGCGTGGAAGTATCCTTCATCCGGATTGTACCGACCTTTTGCTACGACACTCGTTGCCATTTCAAAGTTGTTCGGCGCCGCGCCATCGAGAACCACCCTGCATTCTTTCCCCTGTTCATCCACGAGGTAGAATGTGAATTGTGTTGTCTTTGGATCGAATGCTGAGGGCCTCTCCTTATTCCATTGTCCTTTGAGTTGAACTTTCTTGTGAGTCTTCATTGCTCCAGTAACGTCTGTGTACTCTACGTTGCTTTGCAGGAATGACACAGACCCAAAAATGATGAACGCGACGACAATAGCTCCAGCGACGATTACCTTGGGCTTCATAGAACTATGCTCCCTCCTTCTGCAGTTTCGTTTATTTCTCCAACTTCTTCAACTTGGCATCAATCCGGAAAAGGTATAGATAGATGCCAAGCCAGACTACCAACGCTATGGTCAGAACAACGAAGAGGGAGTTTTGATTCAAGAAGTCAAACAATTTCCGGCTCCGATTACTGTGGCTGTTGAGTTTCGATGTTTGTAGTTCGGACGTGAAGATTCCACATCCAGAAAAAGAGACCCGTGAACCCTGCAAGTGACGCGAGGAAGAGTACCAACATGGTTGAATTCATGTGGACTTTGCCTTGCACATTGAGTATCGGATCTGGATGCAAGCTCGCCAGTATCCGGGGCATGATGAACATGAAAAACGGCATCGTGACCGCAGCAATGATCGAGTAGACTGCAGAGAGGGCGGCGCGCTTCTCTTCAATTTCAACTGCAGAGCGGAGCGCAAAGTATGCTCCATAAATGAGTAGCAAAACAAAAATCGAAGTTTGCCGTGGATCCCAGTTCCAGAACGTGCCCCAACTGAATCTCGCCCAGATGGCACCGGTGACTGTAGCCAGGATACAGAAGAGCAATCCAAGGCCCGCAGCTGAAGCTGACTTTACATCGTCAGAGGTATTCTTCTTTCGCAGATACCGTATCCCATAAGCCATGCTCAGAACAAAGGCAACTGCAGCTAACCATGCCGTAGGGACATGGAAGAACATGATGCGTGCCTTTTCTTCAAGACCGGGAATGGTGGGAAGTTCGTACCAGTACTGGGGATGGGTGGACATTGGCAGGCTTAGCGAGAGGATGATTACAACGGTCATCCACACGCCGAGAAGAATCTTCCAGCTCATCAATCAATCTTTCCAGATGTAATCGAACAGTATGTACGATACGGCGACAACGGCTACAATATACGAAACTAGAATATTGAATTCACCTAGTGCCTCTTCAAAAAAAGCCCCTTCGGTCGCCAGCCGGGTGCCGTTGATGACTGTCAGAAGAAGAGGTAACAATATTGGAAATGCCAGAACAGGGTAAAGAGTTCCCTTCGTATTCGCCCGGGCAATTATGGCGGCAATGATGGTCGCCGCTGCCGCAAAACCGATACTGCCGAGCAAAACCGTAACAACAAAAATGCTGTACGTCCGGATGACGAACTCGCTGATAAATGCCGAATACAGCAGGACCACAAACGCATTGAGACACACAACCAGCACCAGGTTGAACATCAGTTTCCCAAACAGCACTGCGGTTGGGGATGCGACCAACTGGAGCGTCATCGAAGTGCCCCTCTCCTCTTCTGCGACGAAAGTCCGACTGAGTCCCGACATTGCAGCCAAGAATAC
>DPLS01000186.1:0-135 GCA_003541875.1 Bacteroidota bacterium
CTTGGTGTACTATGTCGATTGCAGTACGAAACCTCACCAAGCTCTATGGTGACCAGAAAGCTGTTGACAACATCTCATTCGATGTGAAGACAGGTGAGATCCTCGGGTTCCTCGGTCCAAATGGCGCCGGAAAGA
>DPLS01000186.1:381-3515 GCA_003541875.1 Bacteroidota bacterium
AGATCATCACCTGCTACATGCCGCCAACCTCCGGGAAAGTCGACGTTGATGGTCTCGACAATGCAGAGCACTCGCTGGAAGTGCGAAAGAAGATCGGCTACCTTCCGGAGATGAACCCGCTGTATATGGACATGAATGTCGTTGACTATCTCGAGTACTCAGCACAATTGCACGGGCTGAAAGGCAGTGCCATGCAGCACCGTCTCAAGGAAATGGTGCATATGTGTGGTCTTGAGGATGTGCGACACAAGGATATCGGTGAGCTCTCCAAGGGATACCGCCAGCGTGTCGGCCTGGCGCAGGCGATGGTTCATGACCCGGAAGTACTGATACTCGACGAGCCCACAAGCGGTTTGGATCCCAACCAGATTGTTGAGATCCGGAACCTGATCAAGCAACTGGGACGCGCGAAGACGGTTGTGCTTTCGACACACATCCTCTCCGAGGTTCAGGCCACCTGCGATCGTGTCATTATCATTAATGAGGGGAGAATCGTGGCCGATGGCAGCCCCGACCAGCTTCAACAGGAATTTCAGGGCGCGGAATCCCTGACACTCGAGCTCAAGACGAACTTGTCGAATCCACTTGAGCAGATCTCGCCAAGACTTCGGAGCCTTGCATCTATCTCGGGAGTCGACCTGCTTTCCACCAAGGATTCGTTCTCGAGGTTTGTGCTGCATGTCGACAAAGGGAACGACATTCGTGAATCCCTGTTCCGCTTGGCTGTGGCCGAAGGTTGGGTAATCCTCGAGATGCATCGCAAAGCGACAACTCTTGAAGAGGTCTTCCACAAGCTTACAACTGCATAGCACTTATTCGCCCACAACAGCAGTCAGACTCTTATGAAAGCATTGCCAAACATACTCCCGATCTACAAACGTGAGCTGCGGTCATATTTCAATTCGCCCGTGGCGTATGTCGTCATCGTGGTCTTTCTCGCAATCCTGGGCTGGTTCTTCACCAGCAACCTGTTCCTGATGAATGTTGCTTCGATGCGCATCGTCTTCGAACTTGTGCCCCTCATCTTTCTGTTCTTCGTGCCGGCGATGACAATGAGGCTGCTTGCCGAGGAAAAGAAATCCGGCACGCTGGAACTCCTCACTACAAAGCCGGTACGTGACGTCGAAATCGTCCTTGCAAAATTCTTCGCAGCATGGACACTCCTCGCGGCAGCACTTGCACCAACGCTTCTCTATCTCATCACCGTGATGTCGCTTGGCAAAGTCGATATCGGACCCGTCATCAGCGGGTACATTGGCCTCTTCCTTATGGGAGGGGTATACATTGCGATCGGGCTGCTCGCATCAAGCCTGACCGAAAACCAGATTATTGCATTCATTCTCAGTTTCTTGATGGTGTTTGTCCTCTTCATCCTGGACAAAGTGCTGATGTACGTTCCGGATGCATTTGCGTCAACATTCGAATTCCTCGCAATCGACTTTCACTTCTCGAACATTGTCCGAGGAGTCATCGATACGCGCAACCTGATCTACTTCGGATCGCTCCTCGGGTTCTCGCTCTTCCTGGCAACGGTTTCACTTGAACGACGAAAGTGGTAGGATCGATATGAACACAAAGTCTCAGAAAACACAAACTCTTTTCCGCGTTGGCATAACGCTCGTCATCCTCATTCTGCTCAACATTATCTCGGTTCGCATCTTCGGTCGGCTGGACGTCACCAAGAACAACCTGTTCACCCTTTCGGATGCTAGCAAGCAGTTCATGCGCAACCTTGACGATCGTGTAACCATCAAGGCCTATTTCACCGAGGACCTGCCGTCCCCGTACAATATGAACCGCCGGTCAGTTCTCGATCAGCTCAACGAGTACAAGGCATACTCGAAGGGGAATCTCCAATTCGAGTTCATCGACCCGTCGGGAGAAAATGGGGAACAGGACGCCCAGCAACAAGGCATCCAGCCTGTGCAGGTGCAGGTGGTGAAGGAAGACAAGTTCGAGGTGAAGCGTGCCTACATGGGCATGGTGATTCTGTATGAGGATAAGAAGGAGATTCTCCCCGTAGTGCAGAACACCTCCACGCTTGAGTACGACATCACCAGTACAATCAAGCGCCTCACCAGCAGGACGCAGAAGAAGATCGGATTTCTCAGCGGGCATGGCGAGCCGGGGCTGAACGAGCTAAGCCGGATCCAGCAACTTCTCTCAAAGCAATACCAGGTCACGAACGTCGACGTCAGCAAGTGCAAACCAGTACCAACCGATGTTGCCGCTCTGATCGTCATGGCTCCGAATCAGCGATTCCCGGAAACTGACAAGTATCAGATTGACCAGTACCTGATGAGTGGCGGAAAGATTGCGTTTCTCATCAACAAGGTGGACGCAAATCTGCAGCAGAGGATGGGCCGAGCAACGGAACTGAACATCGATGACCTGTTAGAGAACTATGGTCTACGCATCAATCCCGATCTCGTGCGCGACTCCAGGTGCGCAAGCGTAAGCATTGTGCAACAGCAGTTTGGATTCAATATCCAGTCGCAGGTTCCCTTCCCGTACCTGCCGATGGCCTCGGAGTTCAGCAAAGACAATATGATGGTCAAAGATTTGCAGGGACTGGTGCTCTTCTTTGTGAGTTCCATCGACACCGCGAACCTTGCCGCCAAACACCTGCAGGGTGAGATTTTCATGCGAAGCTCGAAAGAGAGCGGACGACAGACGGGCTTCTTCATGTTTGATCCTCTCCAGCGATACCAGAAGGAGGACTTCGCGGAAAAAGGGATCCCGCTTGCTGCCGTCGTCTACGGACAGTTCAAGAGTTTCTTCGCCGGCAAAGAAGTGCCAAGAGATACTTCTGCCTCTGCCGATACTCTGCGCAGCAAGACAATCGAAACGAGTCCGGCAAGCCGAATCGTACTGGTCGGTGACGGAGATTTCGCCCGTGACCAATATCTCGGTAACAGAGACAATCTCACATTCTTCGCCAACATGGTCGACTATCTGGTGGACGATGCAGGTTTGATCACCATCCGCAGCAAAGACGTGAGCATGCCGCCCCTCGAGCAGGTCTCCGACGGGACGAAGAAAATGTTAAAGTACGGCAACCTCATCATCCCGCCACTCCTCATTCTTGGATACGGCCTGTTCCGCTGGCGAGTGCGCAAGGCGCGCAAGAAGGT
>DPLS01000186.1:3893-5926 GCA_003541875.1 Bacteroidota bacterium
ATCTACTCCATTGTCGTTCTTGTCGTTCTTGCCGTCATCACGTTCTTCGCTCTCAATCGCGAAGGGGAAGTCAGTTCGATCGGATCATCCGGGAAGATGCTTGTTGACTACGATTCCATGTCGGTCGACAAACTGGAGGTGGTGTCCCCGACTGGGTCTGTCATCCTTGAGAAGCAAGCTGGAACCTGGATGGTCATGGCACCGATCAAGTACAAAGCTGACGAGGCAGCAGTGACATCCGCTGTCGGCAAAGGAAGGAAGATTGAACTGACAAGCCTTGTTTCAGCAAACCCGGAAAAGCAGAAGCTGTTCCAGGTAGATTCATCCGGCACGCTCGTGAAGGTGTATGAGAAAGGGAGTCCCAAGGCAGCGTTTCGGATCGGCAAGGCAAGCAGCTCGTACACCGAAACCTATGTCCGGCTGGAAGGCTCGAATGAGGTACAACTGACCAACGAGACGATCTCTTCTTACTTCACCAAGCTGCCAAAGGACTGGCGCGACAAGATCGTGTTCAAGATGGACGAGGGAAAGATCAGAACTGTGAAGTTCCACTACGGTGACACAACGTTCGCACTTTCATTGCAGGACAGCATGTGGCGGATCGAGAAAGATTCGGTAAACCAAACGGCTGTGAAATCGCTGCTGAGTGCTCTTGCCAACATCCAAACGGATGAGTTTATCGATTCAGCGCTCGCTGCCATCCCCAAGCTTACTGCGGTCATCGAAGTTGAAGGAACACAGATCCGGTTCGTTAAGAAGGACGACACGAAGTATCTCGTCCAGACTTCTCAGTCGGCACAGTGGTTTGAACTGCAGAGCTGGAGAACGACCAGTTTGCTGAAACGGAGGAAAGACCTGCTACCAGCGAAGCTCTAGGAGCATCACTTCAACGAGAAAGCCCGTGCTCGGTTTCAGCACGGGCTTTCTTTTTCAGAATCGTAATCTCTCGGCCGCTATCTTCGCCCGCCACCTCTTGAACCCGGGTCTCCACCACTCCCTCCCGACTTCGGTCCCGGTCTTGGTGCAGGCGCATGGTCAATACGTGGTTCCTCGGAACGCGAGGCCTTCCTTTCAGGTGAGACTGATCTGGAATCATCGCGACGAGGGGGTGTCCACAGTTTCTCAAAGAGCTGCTCTCGTTGCCCGTCACGGCGGAATTCCCTCTGTCCCTCCTTGCGACGTTCACGATCGTTTGACGGCGAATCGTTGCGGCGCGCGTACTCGCGTCCCCTTCTGACCTCAGGTTTGCTCCCTCCAGGCGTCCTGGAGTCATCGGCATGTGGGACGCCGCGTTGGATCTGAGCATTATTCCGCTTGCGAAGTTTGTCTGTTCGCCACATCTCCCGATCCGCCTCACGATCAACATTACGAGCGCGCACATCGATGCCGCGCGTATCGAGAGAAATGCGTCGGTCTGCCTGGTACACACGGTCGGGACGAACGCTTGCATTACGATCTTCACGATCATCAATCTTCGGACGGTACACTTCGACACGTTCACGTCCACCGTCCCGCACAAGCCTGTCCACCGGATGGTCTGCAACATCCCGGATCTCGGTCTTCTCCAGATGAATGTTGCCGCGCTGCTCTACATAGTCGCGATCGGGTCCACGTGTAACCACGCGCCCACCACTTTGCCGGACACTACCGGCAGAACGCGTACGGCCGATGTAGCGTGTGTTGTACTCCGACCCATACACGTAATGATTGACATAGGGATTCCCAATGTGCCTGCAGTCTACGAAGGACCACCAGAAGTACGGAGTGATCCAATACGAACCGTAGTGAATCCCAAAACTCATATCGAAGACCGCGTACGGACTCAGTGGGGCCCAGCCGACACATCCGCCGCCGTAGCGCCATTCAACCCATGCCGGCGCCCAATCGTAGCCTGGAATCCAGACCCATCCATAGGAATCATCGCAGTACCATCGACCGTAGTGGTATGTTGCCCATGCCCATGGTTCATCCGAAGTCCAGTACCAACCGTCATCTGTCCAGCACCACTGCCCCTGATAGTACGGTCGCCAGTC
>DPLS01000119.1 GCA_003541875.1 Bacteroidota bacterium
ACCGCGACGAACTTCTTCACTCCGAACTGCCGTGCAAACTCGATCATTTGAATTCCCATGATCGCGTTATCGTAGAAGAATCTCCCGGGGTTCTCGCGATTGGCACCGATTCCCCCAACAACGGCCGCGAGATGTATCACCATCGTCGGCTTGGCCGTT
The DNA here is from genome assembly GCA_003541875.1 of Bacteroidota bacterium. Classification (GTDB taxonomy): domain Bacteria; phylum Bacteroidota; class Ignavibacteria; order UBA10030; family UBA6906; genus UBA11986. The sequence continues at coordinate 160 of DPLS01000119.1, forward strand.
TCATACAATCTCCGGATCGCCCCTTCATGCCTGAGGTCGTACTCTCGGCTCCGGGGGACGAAGATGTTATCGTAGCCTTTTGCTTTGAGGTTCGCGACAATCGCCTTCCCGAGAAAGCCGTTGCCACCTGTCACGACGATTGAATGAGATTCCCAGGATTTCATTGGAGCAGGTTGCTGAAGAAAATTCTTGATTGACTATCGGAAGCAGTCATTGCGATTCCGGCCAAGTCGGGAGAAGCAATCTCACATTCGTTAACAAGTGACAAAGAGGGATTGCTTCGTCGCTCCGCTCCTCGCAATGACAATGGACCTCCTTTTTGGACACCCCGATTCAAACGAGACAAAACACCATATGGGCCTTAGCCCCCCAGCGCCTTGTTCCGAGGGGGTTGAAACCCCTCGAAAATATCTGAGAGAACGTATTCACGACATGAATGTCGTGGCAATTCATCTTTTTCTCTCACGTCCTATGACGCCTGTCCGCCTCAGTATACCATAGCGAGATGGAGCAGGCACTTCCGGCTTCCCCATCATTGCGAGACCTGCCAGACAATGAACGCAACCGTGGTGGCAGCCATGAGAATCGCAAACACATCCTTGATGACCGCCGTTGCAGGTTCTCCCTTTTCAGCAGGAGGTGGCGGCGGAACTTTCAGGATATAAATTGAAGATCCATCAGTAACTTCAGGATCCGAACGCAAGAAGCCGAAGTTTACCCTGCGTGACTCACCAGTTGGATACTTCAGAAGTGCGTAGTCCGAGCTGTCTGTGAGTCCGCCGGCCCTATTGATGTAGTCCGAAACACTATTGCCTTTGATGAATGACAACAAACCAGCACCGTTCACTTCTCCAGTCACCAGCACTGTGCTGGGTCGCGGGGGAACCCTGATCCGGTCGTCTGGAAGAACGACAACATCGTGGATGGGGTCTTTGTCAAAGAACGCCTTGTCAAAATTCACAAACACACGATTTCCCCCACGGGTAAGCTCGGCACCACCAAGGTAGCTGGTTGTGGTCGGGCCTCCGGCCCGGGTGAGAAGACTGGAGAGCCTCTCTCCTTTCTTCTCGATGGCATACAGACCGGGGTAGTTGATATCTCCTTCGATGGTGACATTCTGTTGAAGTTTGTATTCGGGGTTGGGCCTGATGAGCACCTGATCATGATTCTGCAGGACGAAGTATCCCTGCCCTAGAAGCGACTCCGTGCTGACCGTGTCACGCAAGGTGTTCCGGCTCTGGGCATTAAACACCAGAGGCGGGTTGGGGTGCAAGATCACCACCAACGAGTCGCCAGGGATTCCACCAGGGACGACACGAGAGACTTCTGCCCTAACGAGATCGGCAGCTTCAGTGTAACCTCCAGCAAGCAGTATGAGATCGTCAAGCGTCATCTTGTCGGCCAGCGGGTATCTGCCGGGTGTCTTCACCTCGCCACTGATGCTGACAAATTTCTCCTTTACTTCCACCGCCTCCATTGAGAAGACTATTACTTCATCTCTTGGCATCAGCTTCCAGTCCGCGTCGGGGTCTGAGAGCACCTTTCTCAGCTCGAATGGGATAATCCGTCTTGTCAGCCAATCAGCATTGTACCGGATGAGGTGGGCAACTTCGAGGTATGCCCGTGGCTGAAGTCCCTCGGCGGCGTCCAACAGGGCGCGTAGTGATGGAGTTTTCTCAAGCTGATACTGCCCGGGTCGCAAAACTGCGCCCCTGAGTGTCACGAGATTCATCCGATCGTCGAACACGGAATAGACGGTGACGACGTCACCATCCGACAATTCGTAGTCCTTATGGGCATTGAGGATGCCTCTGAAATCCACATCGATGATACGGCGTTCCACGTCCCCGGGCTTCCGGTCGCGAAATGGAACGATACGGTCGACCTGCACGCGCTCAAGGTAAGCAGTGCTCCGGGCACCTCCTGCATATTCAATGAGCTTGCTAAGGTTCTCTCCGGGCAGCAACTCGTAGATGGCAGGGCGAAGTACTTCTCTCGTTACGGAAACCGTCCTTCCGCGTGGAGGCACAAACACGATGTCGTTGTTTTGGACTCGGATGTCGTTCGTGGAGTCGGCACCGATCAAATAGTTGTACAGATCGACATGGGCAATGGTTCTGTCGCCCCGGATCACGCGTACGTCTCTCAAGCTGCCACGAATAGTAGGACCACCAACACTATAGAGTGAACTGAAAATGGTACTGTAGCTGCTGACAGTATATCCTCCGGGCTTTGGCACCTCTCCCATGATGAACACCCGCTTGGGCCGGAGTTTTGCAATCGTGAGATCCATCCATACTGTGGGGGGGCGAGACACGAGACCACTGTAGGACTTGGACATTTGAGATTTCAGCTTGCTGTAGGTTGACTCAAGTGTCTGACCGGACACCATCACCTGACCGACCGTGGGAATGAAGATCCGTCCCTCCTTGTCGACGGTCAGCTCGTTCTGCAATTCAACCTGTCCCCATACTGCGAAACGCAGCACATCGCCGGGACCAATGATGTACTCCGGATCAGCAGGGCCGGCAGCCGTTGGTTCAAACGCAGATGGAATCTGGGCAAAGACATCGTACCCGAAGAACGCCAGCCCCGCTCTTCCTGCGGGAGGTTGAAGTACAGCAACGGGTTCTTCCTTTTTCTGTTTCTCAGACGGAGGTGTGTCTTTCGGAGTGGTCTCAGCGGGTGCAGGCTCCGTCGAAGTTGGTGGAGCGCTCTGTTGCTGGAGATAGGTATTCAGATCGATGCCAAGCTCGCTCGCCTTTGACTCGGCCTGTTCCTTCGTCAGGCCATACTCTTTGATCTTGGCTTCAATTTGCTGGGGAGTCATCTGTTGCAGCTGAGTTTCGGCCTGCTGCTTGACTGCTTCACGTGTTTGAGCCCTCACACTACTGGACAGGAAGACAGAAACAGACAGGATGAAAGAGAACATGGTCGCGGCTACCCACAATCCACGAGGCTGCCAGCGAAAGAGGTGTAGAGGTTGCACGTTGGAATTCAGGATGGTGGTCTCCGGGCTCTGTAACTTTGAGGTTACATGAATTCGTTAGACTGAAGATGCAAAAAATTGCTCTAAGAATCAATAGAATCGGGGGAGCTTCACATGTCAGAAGCAAAGGTGACGAAGACAAGAACTGCTAAAAGGGGTCGTGAAAAATGTCTGGATACTCATTGCGATCCTGACCATCCATGGGATTGCGATTTGTTTAGTCAATAGACTGACCTTTTCTGGTACACACAGCGGCATGGTAGATTCGAAGATCAACAACGTTTTTAGTCATGAATAGACTAATCAATATATGCGGTATGTTCTCTGTCGGTTCGAGACCAAACGAAAATGAGAGTGCTTCCAGCGTCTTCGATCCAGTTGAGGATAGAGTCGGTCAGTCCCTGCTCCGGTCAACAGTCGGCGGGCAAGCGTTGTCTTGCCTGCCTAGCGTGCACTAGCAGAAAAGGGCATTTTGGCTTCCTCGATGAGGAACCGGTAGGGCTCATTGTTGAAGTACCGATACATTAGATCAACCCTGAGCGCTTGAATGCGAAGGGCTCCGCGCGGAGCCCTTCGTTACGATATTTGCATCAGCCGACGCTATCTCAAAAGCAAGAGCTTTTTCACACTCGTGAAGTTACACGCTTCCAGGCGGTAGAAGTAAACTCCACTTGCCACATTGCTCGCGTTCCACTCGACAGACCGATAGCCAGCCTTCTGCTCCCCGTTTGCAAGCATCACGACTTCTTGACCGAGGATGTTGAATACCACTAGCGATACCCTGCTGTCGACCGGTAGGTCGTACTTGATCGTTGTTATGGGATTGAACGGGTTCGGATAGTTCTGCTCCAGCGCAAACTCCTTCGGCAACATTCCGTCTCCCACCAACCGTATCGTG
>DPLS01000259.1 GCA_003541875.1 Bacteroidota bacterium
GAGGCGTCGGTAGATGTTGAACAGGCCTGACGGCTATTTCCTTCGCAGCGCCAAGAAGTCCCGATTGCCGGTCAACGCAAGCATGAGATCAAATTGCATATGGTGATACTGCAGGTCTGTGACGGCGCGGTTGAACTTCCCGATATCCCTCGGGGCCACGTTGTAGGAAGCCTTGAGGATCACCTTCCAGTCTTCCGAAGACCCACTCCCCAGTCCCACAATCATACTCATCTCAGAACGCTCTGCTGCACCTGAGAGTTCGGCGTGCACCGCCTCAGCGAGCTTCTTTTCCCGTTGGAGTATTCGTTCCAGCACCTTGATGTCGAATTTCTTTGTTTGAATCGCCGAAGTATAGCTTGCCCGATCCCGTGCGCGATCGCGTCCCACCTTCTGCACGTCGGTGCCCACAATACGAGCAATCGTGCTGTCCAGAACCGAGGCGGTTACCGTCCAACGAGTGGTCTCTGCAATATCATCCAGCGCTTCCTCCAGATCATCACGGTTCCTGTCAATCATACCTAGTAGCTGATCCTTACCACGAGAGACAGTTCCGAACTCAAGAGGCAGAAGAATACCGTGGCCACGAAGGTCATTTAGGGTGCTTTCGTGGATGCCTTGCAACTGGATCGATTCCTGCTTGTTGAGGAGCAGAACCATCGACCTGCTGATACTCATCTCGTTGGGATTGATCCTGCTCAAATAGAAACGCATCCCTTCGTAGTCGAGGGCGAAGGCGAAGCCGTGGCCATCAATTCCCTTCTCTTCGAGCATGAAGGCTTCAGGAGATGGTTCTTCCCCATCCGGGATTTTACTCACGGCATGCACATACACATACTCATTGTCCGCGAAAGCGTAGCGAGCATGAGCCATATGCTTCCCCGACCCAACAGGCTCGACGCTAATAATCTCATCTTCCTCTTCATCAAGAGGCGTGGCTTCCGCGATTTCGGTGCTTTCGGTCTCAGGGGCCGTTGCAGGTTCAATTACATTTACGTCGATAGACCTGGCAGGTTCGGGTTCAGGAGGAGGTGCTGCAGGCATCCTCACCGCATACTCTGCTTCAATCTTCCTTGCGAGTTCCTCCAACTTGTGCAAGTCTTCCGCTTCACCGGCCGATTCTGGGGCTGGAGAAGGTTCAATATTCTCTTCAAGAATCTGATCTTCTTCGGCTGGAGCATCTGTGGTCAACGGCTTGCCCGGCGGAGTACGCTCAGGCAGATCGACCCTCAGGCTGATCTTGGGAAATTCAAGCTTGATGGGGTCGAGCTGCACGAATGGCAGAACAGTCTCTTTCACATTCTGCACGGGCTCGGGTTTGTCCGTCACGGCCCGCTCTTCCGGCGTTGAGGCAGGGATCCGATCTTCAAGGTCAATCTCTTTCGTGGAATTCTTGGAAACCACCTCGACAATTGACTTCTCTTCCGGTTGTTCTGGCAACGAAGCCGGCGTGTCTGTCACTGGCAACTCATCGGGAACGGATGGCGAAAAATGATCCTCCAACAATCCTTCCTCTACGGGCAATTGATCGCTTGTCTGATACGCGAGGGTCTTCGGAGTTTGGTGGAGGGCGTGGAGATGTTTTTGATGGTACTGCTCGACTGCTTGCTCGAATTCAACCAGGAGGTGTTCAATGACTTCGTCGATTGGGAGCGAAGTCATCTCTCCCAACATCTTCCTGATGGATTCTCGCTCGGACAAACGCTCAAGCAGTTCATCCATCATGAGTGTCGCCAGCCGTTCTTTGGAACTTTGTTTCATCTCGTAGTTCGCAATTCTCGTAATATTCTGTCCCACGAAAAGATACGCACCGACTGCCTTAACTTCAATGAATCTGGAGCGGGATTGTGGGAACGTGAGACAAGGGTTGCCCTGCAAGGTAACTTTTTGTACGTTGATAGTAGAAAAGAGGAAAGGATTACACGGTCCTGACCTCTGAACATGACCCTTTTCCAGTATGAATGCATCCAACCAGTGAAGAGCGGAACCGGCAAGAAAACTGACGAACAGCTTATCAAGGCGATCCAGCAAGGAGATAAAGCGGCTTTTGCTTCTCTGGTCAGGCGTTACGAGGACACGGTCTACAAGTTTTCGTATAAAGTCTGCAGGAATGAAGCGAAGGCCGAAGAGACCCTGCAAGATACGTTTATCAACGTCTATCGAAAACTTGATTCGTTCGATCGGAAGTCGAAGTTTAGCACGTGGCTCTACAGCATCGTTACGAACAACTGTTTGATGAGCCGGCGAAAACGCAAGGTGGACGATTTGCTGGAGTCACTGGATGATCCTCCGGTAGATAGTAGCGGCAGGCTCAGTGAGCATGTCGCTCGGTGGGAGGAGACTCCGGCCGATGTGCTGATGCAAAAGGAACTCCAAACTCTTCTCGACAAAGCTATTTTGAAGCTGCCTGTTGACTACAGGGTCGTCTTTGTTCTGAGAGACCTTGAAGGAAGATCAACTGAAGAGACAGCAGGGATCCTGAAGATCACTGTCGAAGCCACTAAATCTCGGCTGCGGAGGGCACGGGCCTTCCTGCGAACTCAGCTTAGCCCCTATATGAGCCTGCATAGTGAGGTGGAACAATGAAATGCAAGCAAGTCTATTTGCACATCTGCGACAATCTGGATGCCGAAGTGAATTCCCCTAGATGCAGGGAAATTCGAAAGCACCTCGCAACCTGCCCTGATTGTGCGGCCCTGCTAGACTCAGTAAAAAAGACCGTCACCCTTTACAGGTCATCTCCGAGTCCTCAGGTAACGTTAAACGCCCACAAGCGTTTGGTGAAAACTATCAACCTCGCCTGGCAATCTCGACCCAAGCCTCCGCACCACCCAACGCGGTAAGCATACCATGTATCCGATGATTGCATGACTCGTTTTGGTCTTTGCTGCATCCAATAGGTGTGCAGATTCAGTCTTTGCTTTCCCAATTCATCAAAGGAAATCCCAATGAAAAAGAACATAGGCACAACAGATCGCGCCATCAGAATAATTGTCGCCGTCGTCATCAGCTTGCTCCTCCTCACTCAGCTGATTGCCGGTGTCGTGGGAACAATTCTGGGTCTCTTGGCTATCGTTTTCTTGCTCACGAGCGTATTCAGTTTCTGTCCGCTTTATGTCCCCTTCAAGATCTCGACGAGAAAAGAAGCCCCGACACAGACCAAGTAGTCATGGAAGCAATTGTACAACACTCATCTCATGATGAGCAGGACCGACTGGTTCGCGAATACTGCAAGGAAGTTGAGGCGCTCATTGCCCTAGCGCGCTCACGAACCGACGCCACGAGAATCAAGGATGCTCACTGCCACAAGTTCCGGCAGGAGTGCAAGAGCAAACTGATTGTGAATGCAGCGGCAAAGTATCTGGAACAAGCCATCGAACGGAAATGGGGGGCAGATGGAACGGATCGAGCACACGACAACCATTGAAGATTTGGTCGAGAATGTGCCGCGGGTCGTAGGCTACCTCATCGACCAAGGACTCCCTTGCATTGTCTGCGGACAGCCGGTGTGGGGTACTCTAGCGGAAATGGCAAGAGAAAAGGGTCGAACTGATCAGGAAATAGATAAGCTCATTGCCGATATGAACTCAAAACTCGTCCTCAAGAAATCACCATGAACATCTGGTTCAAACGAAGTTTGCTTGTAATTGTGGGGGGAGCAGCGGGATTTGCTTATTACCATTTTATCGGTTGCGCAAGCGGCACCTGCCCAATCACATCAAGCCCATACATTAGCACGGTATACGGAGCTCTCGTTGGAGGAGTGATAGGGATGGGAAGCGGCACGAAGAAGCAGACCGGACAGAATCAGCAGGGATAAAGAGAAAGGCCCATGCCATTCACGACATGAGCCTTCCTCACCCACATGCTTCCACTTCCACCTACCTTAGCAAGAGCAGTTTCTTTGAAGCCCTGAACTGTCCTGCGTCAATAGTGTAGTAGTAGACTCCACTTGATAGTGATTCATTGTCAAACACAGCGGTATGGAATCCCGCCTCCTGTCTCTCATTCACAAGAGATGCAACACGCTGACCGAGTGTGTTGAACACCGTCAGTTTCACATCAGACGCAACCGGCAAGCCATATACTATTGCCGTCGATGGATTGAAAGGATTGGGATAGTTCTGGGCCAGGGAGAATTCTGCTGGCACAGTCTTGCTCTCGACACCGGTTGCCAATTGCAAGCTGATCGGATCAGAGTAGTTGGTCGAGCCATCGAGATCCATCTGCTTCAGCCTGTAGTTGGGCAGAGGAGTCTGAACAGGGGCATCTGTGTAGGAATAGGAATGAGGCTCATTCGTGGTCCCATGTCCTGGAACGAAGCTGCCTACAATTGAATGGAATTCACCAGTCTGGTCTGCCTGTTTCTGAACCTCAAATCCATAGTTGTTAATCTCGCTCATCGTCATCCAATCGAGCCGGACATCCGTTGCATTGATGAACCTCCCGCTGAACGAAGCAAGCTGGATTGGCAGCGGAGAATCAAACAAACCAGTACCCGTCGCACTTTGTCCGTCTGGATTTGTAATGGTGACATTTTTCGATCCCGTTGTCGCTCCGACGGTAGAGATATTAAGCGTGACATGAGTCGGATCAACATATGTTACCGAGTTCACCGTAACTCCACCCGTGACTGACGCGCTAACATGATTAGAGAATCCCGTTCCCGGCTCGAAGAACCCGGATCCCGACACAACGGTGCCTGTGATCGTGACGTTTACTGATGGCCTGCCTAGTGGGATTTCCGACGGTGTGGCCAATGAAGGCGTCGCAGGCGGCGGCGCTTTCAGTTGTGCAACCTGTATCCCCCACTGCGCATTCGATGAGCCCGCGGTATTCGCCACCGCAGTGAATTCCTGTGCCGTCCAGACGGTCATGTCGTCAGATGGATCAACCATGGTTTGGGAATAATCGCCCCACCGCTGTGCTCGACTTGTTCCAAGATCAAAAGCATTATATGAGCCAACACCATTCACATACACCTGCGGGGTTTGCGTAGACCCCGCCGCATCATTCACAAGCCGCGCCGTATAGCCGCCAGAATTGAATGTCGCGGCAGAGATGACAGAGAAACCGAACACTGCATGCCCCTGACCCGTGACTGCGACTGTACCATAGGTGTAGCTCTTCGGGTTCGTTGCAGCAGCGTCAAAGATCGTCCCTGATTGTGTAAGGGTAGGGGTGGTACTCAAGTTAGAAATCTGGTACCAACGAACGGCATCTCGGTCGGCAGCGCTGGCAACCCCCGAGCTGTTCACTCCACAACCGTGAGCTGCCCACAGTACATCACCCCGTTTCAGCATTGGCATAAATCTGGTGTCACTCGCGTCGACTTTCCCGTTAAATGATCCACCCGGATGGTTGTTCCCGGAATGCTCCAACGCAATAGGCGATGCAATTGTCGGGATGGTGACATCCAGACCCCCTGATAACGTGGGCGTCCCGGCCGGATCGGAGATTCTGCGCAATCGCAGACTCGTGGTTGTAATTGCACTGATGAAGTAGCTTGGAGCAGTACCGCTGGGATCCGGATCCCAACTGTCGACTCCCCGGGGTGTTACTTGCCCCACATTCCGAAATGCCGTTACCACAATCGGGCCACCACTCAGAATAGCACTCTTCCGAACAACGTACACGGCACTATTCGCGTATGTACTGGGGCAGAAATTGTTTGTCCCGATAATAAGCGCATTAGCATCGACGGCGGTGGTCGGATAGTCGGCAAAGCACGTTGAGTTGCCTGCTGGGGTGACAAGCGAAATGTCAAATGAATAAAATGTCCATGCGCTGACTGAGGTGATTGTTGAAGTATTGCTAACAGCAATGAAGATGTGGTTGGGTGTGAGACCATCTTCAGCCGTGACAATCCACCGCTGAGATATCCGGTCGTAGCGGGCAATTGGATCAAATGTGGATTGGCCGGCATTGACGCTTGAGAAAAAAGTGTTCAGTGTGACATTCAAAGCACCGTCCGCCGTTCCGGTGGTCTTCCCAAACGTTATCAATCCTCGATTGCCAACAGAAAGAAACTGCGTCGGGCCAATCGCCCCTTGAACATCGGGAGGAACACTATTTCCATACTGATCGGATTTGAAATTCAATCCAACAGTCTGTTCTGGATTGTCGTTACCCGATCTCGGATTTGAATTGCGGATGTAACCAGTTCTTGAAACCCTCTGGCCGCCCGGACCGATGGGAAGTTCTTCATCCAGTTCACCCTCATCGTGGAGAAACGGCGGTTCAACAAAACCAGAAGCGTCCTTTGCAGCCTGCCGAGCCATCATCTCTGCGGTGGGTACTGCA
>DPLS01000382.1:0-907 GCA_003541875.1 Bacteroidota bacterium
CACCCGCACCAGTCGGATCAAAAATGTTCTCCATGGGATATGCGGGGGCAGAGAAGACCGTACTCTCGGTAATCAACAATGCGCCATGTTCCCCCTTCTTGATAATCACTATTCGGGGACCCATCCCACGAATAACCCTTGCCGCTTTGATGAGATTCGGCTCCTTGGACAAGAGCCGTGCTTCCGATTCGTTCAGGATAAGGATGTCGATGCGCTTGAGAGTTTCGAGGAGCTCCTTGTTCTTTCCTTCAATCCAGTAGTTCATCGTGTCGCAGATGACCACACGCGGTTTCTCGATCTGATCAAGCACCCGCAGCTGCAACACGGGATCAATGTTGCCGAGACAGACGTACGTGCTGTTCTTGTACTTGGGAGGAATCTTCGGATCGAATTTCTCGAACACATTCAGTTGGGTCTTCAGAGTGTCTCGCACATTCAGATCGTAATGGTATCGTCCGGCCCAGTGGAACGTCTTCCCCTCTTTGACAATCTCCAAGCCCTCCAGATCCACATGCCGCTCCTCAAGAAACCTGAGTCCCTCCTTCGGAAAGTCACCTCCGACTACACCTACAAGCCTGATAGGGTTGGTGAAGTAACTTGCCGCAGCTGAGATGTACGTGGCCGATCCGCCAAGGGCTCTCGGGGCTGAACCGAAGGGTGTCTCGATAGAATCAATTGCCAGGGAGCCGACGACAAGAACGCTCACAGAAAACCTCTGAATGAGATGGATGAGTTTGCTGAAGAACCGTCAAAAGGTACACAAAGACGATTTGATTAGCAAGATTTCAACACGAAGGGTGAGCCCGCGCTTACAGCGGTATCTGGGTGAGAATACCAGCCTCTTCACCGCCGAGGATGTACTTCTCAACAACCTCCAGACCTTGTCGCTGACCCGGCCACACCAAAC
>DPLS01000382.1:1304-1901 GCA_003541875.1 Bacteroidota bacterium
GTGTTCACGTGTGGGACAATCCAGAAACGCTTCGGTGCCAGGCCTGTTTCTTCTGTGAGCTCGCGAAGTGCCGCGGTGGTAGCTTGCTCTCCTTCATCCAACGACCCACTCACGAACTGCCAGAGGTTGGGGTAGATTGTTTCATCTGGTGAACGCTTCAGCATGAGGTATTCATGCCGGTCGTTCATGGACCGGAAGACACACACTTCGACAATTCGACAGACGATGATTGACATGCTACGCGGAGTGGAGGGACAAGAGAGATTTGATCAGTGAAAGTTCCTTCTCAGTGAGCGGGCGGGCCTCTCCTTCAGCCAAATTCCCCAACCGGATCGGCCCGATGCTCAACCGACAGAGACTTCGAACCTCATAGCCCAATTCCTCGCACAAACGACGAATCTGCCTGTTCTTTCCTTCCGTGATCGTCATATTGAGGGCCAACGGATTTCTCTTGTCAACAGACACGACGGCTGGTCTCAATAATGTTTCGTCTCGTAATGTGAATGTGGATTCCATCAGCTTGCGATCATCCGGCCGAAGCGGCTTGTCGATTGCCACCCCGTACATTTTGGGGACTTTCGTGAGCGGGCTTGTTAT
>DPLS01000382.1:2095-3296 GCA_003541875.1 Bacteroidota bacterium
GCTTGTCGATTGCCACCGCGTACATTTTGGGGAGTTTCGTGAGCGGGCTTGTTATCTTGTCACCGAACCGGCTATCGTTAGTAAGTAGCAGAAGCCCCGACGTGTCCTTGTCCAATCGTCCGACTGGAAAGAGCCACCGAGAATCATCCGGCAACAAATCATAGACTGTCTTGCGTCCCAACTCATCCGAGCGCGTGGTGACAACACCAGGTGGTTTATTCAACACGAGGTACACAAGTTTCTGCTGACGGAGCGGCTTGCCATCTACAGTGACCTTGTCGCTCTTCGGATCGACCCACTGATCGGGCGAGAGGACTTTCCTTGCGTTGACACTGACGCTTCCACGTCTGATAACTTCGCCGGCTTGTTTTCGTGACACAACGCCAAACTTCGAGAGTGCCCGAGCAAGCGTGATCTGATTCGTACCGAGGCGTTTTTTACCAGACATTGTTAGAAGAAATACCTTGCGACAACAATGAAAAGGATGAAAAGAAGACCAATCGCAACCACAGTGCGTCCAAGATAGCGATCAAAGAAATACTTCACTTTTGGTCCAATCACGTACAGGAGAATTCCAATCGGCACAAATCGGATCAGTCTGCCACACAGCGCAGCGAAGAACAATGTCGCGGGATCGATTGTGGCATTGAAACCCGCAGCCATTGTGAACACCATAAAAGGAATCGCCGTGAATCCTGCGAGGAGCAATACCAGCCAAGCGTTGACGCTGTACTCCTGCAAGAGCAATCGAAACTGTTGCCCCGCACCGAAAAACTCAAGGAGGCGACTCCCCACCAAATCAAACAGTAGGTTCCCAACGTAATACCCAACCAGCGCACCAACAGATGATCCAGCAACAGCAACGAGTGAATAGAAGATGGATTTACGAGGCTTGGTCACGCCAAGAGCGATCAGCAAAACGTCGGGTGCGAGTGGGAGTACCGAGGCCTCAACAAATCCGCATCCAAATAGCGCGATCGCTGCGTAAGGTTTCTCCGCGAATCCTTCGAGCCAGGATTTTAATCTGCGGATCGGATGTAGGAGTACTTCCTTTACTGGCACGCTGGTGCGCCTTCCAAAGATTTTGCCATGCGAACGCCCCTGCGGATTGCTTGAGCCGTTGCATCCGCCCCCATCTCTGCAACGAGATCGAACCCGGCTTCGACCTCACCGGATGCAAGTCCAAATACCACGTCGCCGT
>DPLS01000382.1:3646-3784 GCA_003541875.1 Bacteroidota bacterium
GCTTTGCATTCGTCATGATGACAATGAGAGTCGTGTTCGAGAGTAGCGGCGATGCTACACGTGCAAACGCCCTGTAGGGATCTTCTTCAGCGAGCCATTTGCCTTCCCGATTACGTGAGCCGGCAAGGACGTTTCCGT
>DPLS01000253.1 GCA_003541875.1 Bacteroidota bacterium
AAGCAATTGAGACCTACGGATTTCGCGGCGAAGCGCTCGCTTCTGTGGCTGCCGTTGCCCAGGTGACGATGAAGAGCCGCAGGAAAACGGATGATATCGCTGTGGTAGTCCAGATCGAAGGTGGAAATGAGCCCCGTGTGTCTCGTGAAGGTCGTGAGCCGGGGACATCGTTGGTTGTGCAGAATCTTTTCTTCAACACGCCGGGCCGTCGGAAATTCCTAAAAAGCACCAACACTGAATTCCGGCACATCTACGACGCGGTGCAGCGAGTGGTGCTTAGCCGTCCGGAGGTTGGGTTGAAGTTCATAAGCAATGATGAATCAGTGCTTGATCTGAAGCCTTCAACACTTGAGCAACGCGTTCTCGACATCTTCGGCAAACGGCAAGTGGAAGGGATGGTGTGGATGGAAGAGAAGAGCGAGGCCCTTGAACTTTCGGGCTACATCGGCAAGCCAACTTTTGGACAAAAGTCGAGGGCCAACCAGTTTCTCTTTCTTAACAAGCGGTACATTGTTAACCGGAACATCAATCATGCGGTCTTCGCGGCTTACGAGCACTTGCTCCTGAAAGGCACGTACCCGTTCTTCCTCCTTTTCCTGGATATCGATCCACATCGTATCGATGTGAACGTCCATCCGTCGAAGATGGAGGCGAAGTTCGAAGACGAGCAGATGATCTACCGGTTCGTCTCGACTGCAGTCAGGAAATGTCTCTCGACGAACAATCTTGTGCCTGGGCTGACACTTTCCGGCGACGAAGCAGGAGGGGTTGATCTTCAGTTCACGAGACGTCAACATGAGTGGCCCGCCTCCGCCCGGGGAACGGATTGGTCTCCAACTGTCGGACGCGTCGATACATCAACTGGGGAGATCACGCCGACGCAGGAGCCGCTATCGGTTCAGCAGAACCGTTCCTTCGTGGGTGGAACTGAGCTTACCGAGCGGCTGCTTGGCTCAATCGATTCGAAGCCCCCTCAGCGGGCACAGGAAGTTGAAGCAGCACAAGCCGGACAGCCACCGCAGTCCCGGCTCGTCTGGCAGATCCACAACAAATACATCATCGCGCAGATTGAGAATGGCGTGATGATCATAGACCAGCACGTTGCGCACGAACGCGTATTGTACGAAAGAGCACTTGCCCGGTTTGCAAAGAATGCTTCCGCGTCGCAGCAACTCATGTTCCCTGTAACAGTACAGATTTCTCCCGCAGACAATTCCCTCCTCACCGAATTGCTGCCCAACTTCGAGCTGCTTGGCTTCTCGATCAAGCTCTTCGGCAAGAACACGATTGTTATTGACGGAGTCCCGCCCGAAGTAAAGGGAGGCGAAACAAAGATTGTGGCAGACTTGCTGATGATGTACAGAGAGTCCCACCAGCCAGGTATGCATGATGAACGGGATGCTCTGGCCAAGTCGTTCTCCTGCAAAGCAGCAATCAAAGCTGGTGACAAACTGAACGATCATGAGATGCGTGCTCTCCTTGATCAGCTCTTTTCGACGACGATGCCGTACGTCTGTCCCCACGGCCGGCCTGTTGTATTGAAGATTGCCACCGATGAGCTTGATAGAAGATTTGGGAGAACATAGCGCTGGATCTCAATCTTCGGTTTCGTCCAAAGTGCGATTCTTTCTCCTAAGGAGAAACCTTCTGCCATTATGTGCGACAAGGCAGGAGCAAAGGAAGAATGGGAAAGCAAGAGCGAATCACTCTGGCTTTTTGTATCTTGTGTCTGTTCTTCTGTTCTCATCAACAGCGTTGTTTGCACAGATCACTCTGCCAATTCACAAGGAGGTACTACGATGTCGAACCAAGACGCACCTGCAGATAACTCAAAAGAACGAGTTGCTTTTGAATTGATGCAGTACCTATCGGGTATGGAATCGAGCGAGTCTGTGAAAAAGGATCGCACCTACTACTTGACCCTTTATCGCCAATGCTACAAGGCTACCTTTGGCGATTCGCTTCCAGAAATTCTGAAAAACGAGACGCTTGGGCGATGAGATCATCACCGTTCGCTGGTCGCGGAAGAATCTCCGCGGCCAGTTTCAAGCACTCCGACCGATTTTCTGTTTTGTTCGTCTAGGGACAAACCTCATATTAGGACAACACCCATTCTTCTTCTCTGTTGAAACTCACTCCTATAATCGCTTAATTTTGAAGAGTAATGTTCATTGGAACCTTCGCACAAGGAGCGCATGAAAGACGACGGCCTCGGTGATCTCAAAGCTGCCAAGAATGCCTGGAAGGGGAAGGCGGCTAAAATCTCGCGACAGTTGCAGGCGAAATTCACGACCGTGAGCGGCGATCCGGGCGTTTATAGAAATGTCCGTTCCTGTTGTTGATTCTTCGGACGAAAACTCGTAGAATACGATACAAAACACCTTCCTTTCTCAATACCCAACGTTTGTAGTCGAGGACCTTTTGTCGACTAGAGGCGCTCACTGATCCACTCACTCTCACCTCATGGAGGAGATATGAATAGATTCATCAACATGCATCGACCGAGTTCCTTGTTGTGTGGTCTCGTCTTCGTACTCTCCATTGTTGCCGGATTATCTGGCTGCAAGAAGGACGATAAC
>DPLS01000211.1 GCA_003541875.1 Bacteroidota bacterium
ACCTGCAAAGAAGGGCCGGGCGGCGAAACGTAGGTAAGCCCGGTCGTACCGCTGTTCGCGGATCCTGTTCCGGAGTCCGCCCGTCGCTAACGTGCGGTGCTCGGGACGGGAGGTTCTGCGGTGCAACTCAGGATTGAACTATGGGAGGAGTCACCACGATATGAAACTCTCCGATTTCCGATACCCGCTGCCCAGGAATCTCGTGGCCAAGTACCCGGCGAATCCCCGGGACAGCGCCCGCCTCATGGTGCTGGACCGGTCGGACGAGTCCATCACCGGGAAGCGCTTTGCAGAGATCGCTTCCTACTTCAAGAAGGGTGATTGCCTCATCCTTAACGAGACGAAGGTGTTCCCGGCACGGCTTTTCGGAAGAAAGGAAAAGACCAATGCCAAGATCGAGGTCTTCCTGCTGCGCGAGCTCAACAAGGAGGAGAACATCTGGGATGTGATCGTTGACCCGGCACGGAAAGTCCGCATCGGCAACAAGATCTTCTTCGACGAGGGGAAGCTCTGGTGCGAGGTCATCGACAACACCACGTCGCGAGGCCGGACCGTGCGGTTTAACATCCAGGGGGATTTCTTCAAGATCATCGATCGGATCGGGAAGATGCCGTTGCCGTATTACATCAAGCGAGATCCCACCAACAAAGACAAGGACACCTACCAGTCAATCTTTGCAAAGACTCTCGGGGCCGTGGCTGCACCGACAGCCAGCCTGCACTTCTCCACGCGGATCGCGACTGCATTGAAGAAGAAAGGGGTGAGGATTGTTCCCGTAACGCTGCACATAGGTCTCGGGTCGTTCCGGCCGGTGGAGGTGGAGGACCTCACCAAACACAAGATGGACTCCGAGTACTACGACATCACAGAGGAGACTGCCGAAGCTGTGAACAAGACGATTGACAGCAAGTGCAACGTGTTTGTATGCGGAACGAGCACGTGTCGGGCGCTGGAGTCGAGCGTGACCACGGATGGCCACTTGAAGTCCAATCGTGGCTGGACGGACAAGTTCATCTTTCCGCCGTATGACTTCAAGATCGCGGACAGGCTCATTACGAACTTTCATATGCCGGAATCCACTTTGCTGATGCTGGTGTCGGCGTTTGCCGGACGTGACTTCATTATGCGTGCGTACAAGAAGGCAATCAAGGAAGGGTACCGTTTCTACAGTTATGGTGATGCAATGCTATTGCACTAGCACTGGCTGACGCCAACTCTCTATGAAACTCACGATTCTTGTTGCCCTGAATCTTGTCGTGGTTGCAGGGTTCATCGTTCTCTTCCGCAAGAAGAACCTTCTCTCGTACTTCAGCGGCGGAAGGTGGTGGCTCACGTGGCTCTCTATCGCAGTCATTACCTTGATGGACGAGTTGACGTCCATCTTTTACGCGCCGAGCGAGGCCCATCGATTCATCGGCTCGTACGCAATTGCCTTCATCGCCATCACATCGCTGTTCATGCGATTTCTCTCCTCCCGCATGGTGGAGATTGCAGAAATCCTGGAGCACCACAACATACGCGGTGGTGGTGTCTATTCGTTTTCGTATTTCGTCCTAGGCCCCACACTCTCCTTCATTGCCGTCTCTTCAATCATTGTCGACTACGTTCTCACTGCATGTATCTCCACCGTGAGTGCCGTGGAGAATGGCCTTACATTCATGGCGCTGACGCAGGTTCAGAAGCTCGCCATTCAATTTGCCATCGTGTGGGGAATTGCTGGGCTGAACATCCTTGGGATCAAGGAGAATGCACGCTTCACGTTCGGCATTTTCTTTGTGGTTGCATTGGTGTTGCTTTCGCTACTCGGCTCTGCGCTCTATGAGGCCAATCCTACCTCATGGAAGGCCATTGGCGACAGCTTCACGTTCTCTGGAATGCGTGTAGGAGATCTTGGCCTCTTCAGAGGGTTTGGCTTCATTATTATCTCCATTTCGGGGTGTATTCTTGCGTATTCCGGGATCGAGTCGGTTGTGCAGACTGCCGGACTTGTGAAGAGTTGGAAGGACATTGGCAAAGCATATATCTTTCTCGCCATCACTACCGGATTGTTCACACCTTTGATTTCTGCCCTTGTGCTGAGTTCGGGGCTGAACCCTGCTGAGCATGAAACCGATTTGATTACACAATTTGCGGTACTTATCAATGGAATTCCGTTTGGCCTTGTTGTTGGGGCTATCGCAAGTATCGCGTTAATCATGGCTGTCAACACGGCGTATGTGGCGTCGAGTGAACTTATGGAGCGCGTCGCCCACCGGTATAACTTTCATTGGATCATCAAGACCAACCGGCGTCAGTCGCTCTACCGAATTCATCTCTCGAGTGCCCTCTTCTTCTCTTTCATCATCCTTCTGACTGAAGGCAGTCAGAAGATTTTGGCAGAGATGTACGCTCTAGGCTTGGTCGCGAGCTTCACGATCAACATGGGAAGCCTGCTGTACTACCGATACTTCACGGGCACAAAAGAGATTAGAGAATGGAATACTTCCCGGTTTGGGACCTTGATCCTTTTTGTTATACTGGTCAGTTGTTTCATTTACCTTGGCGTCACGAAGCCATATGGGGTGGCACTCTGGTCGGTCGTTACGATGCTGTTCTT
>DPLS01000268.1 GCA_003541875.1 Bacteroidota bacterium
CTCGCATAGATCCTGAGAAGAACTTCAGCCATGCGAAGTTCCTGTTCTATGGACTTCCTCTGGACATCAGCTATGATAGCGCGATAAAGTGTTCATTGCCGCTGCCCGTCGACAAAGAAGGCATCAGTGGGTTCTGGGAGAGGCTGAGTCGGTCAAACTTCACTGACCTGCTCAAGCAGACGACGTTTCGTAAAGGTGAGATGAATCTGAATGATTGGGGTGTTCTGGAGTTGGTTCATGCTATCGGAAAGGAGATCTACCAGGCAGAGAACGAGGCAATCCTGTTCACGTGGTTCCTTTCTTTGAAATGTGGGTTCGATACGAAGGTTGGTTTCAGTGGCGACCAGGTTTGTCTTCTCGTCCCGACCGACAACACCCTTTACGGTGTACTCTTCCTCACACTCAACAAGACAAAGCAGAGGTACTATGTCGTAAGTCTGGACCCAAACTGGAAACTGAAGGATGAGCAGATCTTCACCTACGAAGGGAGCTACCCTAAGGCCGAAGGTGTTGTGAAGTTCCTGCTTAAAGCTCCTCCGGCGATCGAGCACATGTCCTCGTCGAAGACTCTGAAGTTCTCGTACGCAGGTCAGGAACATCTTATTCCCATCAAGTTCAGCAAGGATGCCGTCCGGTTCCTGGAGTACTACCCACAGACCAACTTCGAAGTCTACTTCAACGCTGCTGCATCTTCGGAAGCGACCACCAGTCTCGTGAGTGCGTTGCGGCCGCTTGTGGAGGGGAAGACCGAACGCGAGGCAGTCAACATCCTGCTCCGATTCGTCCAGACTGCGTTCCGTTACAAGACCGATCCGGAGCAATTTGGTAGAGAGAAACCATTCTTCCCGGATGAGACTCTGCACTACGACTACTCTGACTGTGAAGACCGCGCCATACTGTTCGCGTATTTGCTGCGAACCCTCACGGGCTTGAAGGTCATTGGTCTCGATTTCCCCGGACATATCGCGACGGCAGTGAAGTTCACTGATGAAATTCCCGGAGATGCTCTAACCTATCAAGGAAAGAAATTTGTCATCTGCGATCCAACATATGAGAATGCCGATGTCGGGTGTTGCATGCCAAATTTCAAGGGTGTCGCGCCAAAGATCATAAGTATAGATTGATCATAGAACACATCGTTAAGTCTAGGCACAAACCCAACAGATCCTCCATCCACTAACAACTCATAAAGGAGAACTCTATGCGTATCCTCGGTCTCACCATCCTATTCACTGTGCTTGCTGTGTTGCTTCTAGGTTGTGGGGGTTCGAAGTCGCTTCAATCAGCCTCGGAGTGTGACATGCCGGAATGGTATTCCAATGTACCGCAAGACCCCAACTATCTATTCTCTGCAAAGAGTGCGACTTCGCAAGACATGCAGCTTTCGCTCGACAAAGCTACAACCGATGCTCGGACAGAGATCGGTCGGCAAACCGAATTGAAAGTTCAGGGACTGCAGAAGAAGTTTGATGAAGAGGTCGGTGTTGGCAACGATGCTCAGTTGTTGCAGCAGTTCACGCAGGCGAACAAGACTGTGGTATCAACGAGCTTGTCGGGGACCAAGGTGAGATCGCAGAAACTCTGCAAAGATGGCGACATCTGGCGTTCGTATGTGTTGGTTGAGTATCCCGTTGGTGCCGCGAACGAAGCCCTCATGCAGCAACTGAAGAAGAACGAACAGATGTATACCCGGTTCCGATCGAGCCAGACGTTCAAGGAACTCGACGAAGATGTGCAGAAGTACGAGGATTGGAAGAAGACACAGCAGTCACAGCCGACAGGTACCGAGGGGAAATAGACGGCATCGAACCTGACAAGTGGCAGCAGTGAGAGTCTTCTCCCTGGCGATTGCTCTGGCGTTTGCTCGGCCGGGTGTTTGTCAAGAATATCCACATTGGTTTCTGTTCCAGGGTGGGATAGGTTGTGGGAAGATTGCGGTGGGGTTCGTGAATCCTGCATTCCATGCAGATTCCGCTGCTGCCCTTGCTGTCCGTTGTGCGTGTGAGAACTATGTGAGACAGTCCGCCGTGAAAATCTCCGGCGGACAGAGTTTCTGGGCGACCGAAGCCGGCACCTATTGGATGGGAGCAGACTTCTCAGAAGAGTATGATACGCTGAGCGGGTCCGAAGTCTGCGCACATCTTGGCGTACTCGATGCCGTTGCTACTGCAGGTGGAGTGTTTGCCCTTGTCGGCAGCCCGGAATGCGATGTTTCAAGCATCAGGGGGAAAATGATTTCCATTGTGGGAAATAGTCCCCCTGGCTGGATCGAGAGACTTCCTAGCGAGAGAGGATCCCACTTTGCTGTGGGGATCGCGCCACAATACTTCTACGAGATAAGTTCTTGGGTTGAGGCGGAGCAGGCGGCCAGGCGCAATCTTGCTCGTGCGGTTCACACGACAATGAAATCAATTCAAAAACAAACCACAACTGAGGCACAAGAAGTACGGCACGAGGAGCTTTCCGTGATGTTGAGGGACTATCAAGTTGTCGCACGGTGGCGCGATATGAAGCGACAAATCTTCTACGTGCTCCTAAGGATGCCAATCAATTAAACCGCAGCCCAACCCAGCACGTAATCTCTTCGGACCACCTTCGTACTCCACCCCATTCCACCACTACTTCGACGTAAGTGTGAAGACTCCATCCCAGTCGTCCGGGAGCTGCTCCTTCGATAGCGTGTCGCATCGATCTCTGAGCGTGGTCGATGGGCCATCATGTGGATCGATCCTCAGTATAGCTTCAAACCTGGCAATTGCACGGGCGAAGTCTTTTGCTCGATACAGATTCAGTCCTTCCGCAAAGAGTCCCAACTTTTCTTCGGTAATATCCGGAAGCGCTTGGTTCTCCGAGATGAGCTCGAAGATCCGGATGGGGATCTGCTTTCCCTTGACGCGTAAGAAATCAAGTTCGCGCGCTCGCACCACTCCGCCCGCCTTGTTCAGAGTGCTTTCGCTGACGATGATATCTGTCCCAAACATCTTATTGACTCCTTCAAGTCGCGAGGCCAGATTCACCGTATCACCAATCGCCGTGTAGTCCAATCGGTTTGTGTGGCCTATATTGCCAACGATCATGTTGCCGGAGTTCAAGCCGATTCGCGTCTTGAAATTGACAGTACCGTGACGTTTGGATTTTTCCGTGTAGTACTCGCCGAGCGTTCTCTGCACTTCGAGTGCCGTCAGACAGGCGACTTTCGCATGATCCGGGTGGGGGATTGGGGCGCTGAATATTGCCATGACGGCGTCACCAATGTACTTGTCCAGCATCGCGTCGTTCCGCAAGATGCAATCAGACGCGAGAGAGAGATACTCGTTGAGTAGACCGACCAATTCCTTCGGTGAGTGTTGCTCAGAGATCGTTGTGAAGTCTTTAATGTCCGAGAAGTATACAGTCCCTTCGATCAACTTGCCCCCGAGTTCGACCTGATCCACGTTCTCGACAATTTCAGTCACGACTTGTGGACTGAGATAGCGATTGAATGCCTTCCGAAGCTGACGCTTCTGTCTTCCCTCGGTGGCGTAGCTGACGATCGCCGAAGCAAGAAAAGTACCTGACAACGAAACCTCGGGTCCGACCAAAGGTACCCACCAGCCTGAATGGTAGAAAACGAGAAAGATGATTCCTCCATACAACAACCCGACTGCGACAACAGCGGGGACGCTGTACAGGACCTTCCTGGCCATGAAGAAGATCAAAGCTGCAGCCAGCGACAACACCAACCCTAGCAGGTAAGGCCATACAGATCGCATCTCCCGAACGCGATGGCCGTCGAGTAGGTTGGAGAGGACGGTGGCATGAATCTCCATGCCGGGGTAAGGTTCGAGTGAAGTGAACGGGGTAGGCTTGAAATCGAAAAGCCCGGCCGCGGACCCTCCTACAATCACGATCTTCCCAGCAAATTGTCGGAGGGGGACATCG
This sequence comes from Bacteroidota bacterium, assembly GCA_003541875.1. Taxonomy (GTDB): domain Bacteria; phylum Bacteroidota; class Ignavibacteria; order UBA10030; family UBA6906; genus UBA11986. The sequence goes on from DPLS01000268.1 coordinate 3,922, forward strand.
GGTGGCAAACCCTGCTGGATTTTCAATTCAGAATAGATCAGCGAGTGAAAGGAGTAGTACCGAAACGCTCCAGTTGGACCGCCCTTTCCGTACCAATAAATGACATGCCTTCCTTCGTTGGATCTGACTCGAGCAGCCAGAAGGGAGTCAAGTTGGTTCTCCTGAAGACCGTTCGCTTCCGCGTAGCTTGCGAGTGAAAAATGTGGGACCCAACCTCCGGCGAACCTGAATCCCAACGAGACCCTGCGGCAGATATCATCCACGTCGCTCTCAAAATTTACTATGCCCAGCTTTGCCGCTCCGTTTTGGAATGCCTGGATCGGGGCAACTACACGAGTAAATGCCGGTTGTGAAGGAAGCCCAGGTGTGCCTGACAGAATGAACCTCTTCACTAGAGAGCCGCCTGCCTGATCCCCCTGTTCCTGGATGCTGAGCTGCGCGGCGAGCACAACGTTGCCGGAGCGATCCATCCCGTCTGCGAACGCACTATCTGATTCATGACCTTCGATTTCCAATCGATCGATGTCGTGGCCCGAGAAATCGACATCAAATGCGATGACACGTGCGCCGGCACGGTGAAGATATGAAACGAGCAATCCGTAAAACTGGCGTGGCCATGGCCAGTGTACCGATTGGTGCTCGAAGAAGTCCAGGCTGTTTTGATCGATTGCAACTAAAACGACGGAACTGTCAGCTTGATAGAGACGCGGGAGCAATTGGAACCGCCAGTCGAGTGATCCCAGCTCGAGCGCGTCCAGTGTGCCGCTCAACTGGACAATAGCAAAGAGTAGCCAACTGAGTCCCGCCACCAGCAGGGCCATCCGTAGCTGCGACTTCTGAAGGTGATGGAAGAAGGATCTTATTGAATATGTTGGTTCACCGGCTGACTTCATGCAGTCTCGTGGAATCTTGCTTGTGTCGATCTCTGGCTCGCGCAAGCGCGCTGGAGCGGACCCGGAACGTTTGAAAACCAATCAGTGACATGAAAGAACGGATGTGCCATGAGATGTTGTATTGGGCTAGTGGACCAATGCGAGAAGCATACCGACAGTTGCCCAAAAAAGAAACGTAAGAAAAAGAAAATTCAAGCTTTGTCTGATCGCGGCGAACTTCCTCATGGCGATAGCTGCCTTTTGATACACCTGGGAGAGGATAGCATCGCGGATCTCCTCCGGTTGTTGGCGCATGAACTTGGTGAGAAACTCCTGCTCGCTCAAGTTGGCTATGTGCCCGAAGTACAAGAGGGAGGGCTTCTGTCTCTTGTTGCTCAAAGCGGGTCGAGTGACCAAAAGAGCAAAGTACACACAGAGCAGAAGAGCGAAAACCATCAGCACCGTCGTACCTGCTGCAAGCTTCTGGACGGATGTGACGGAAGGATCCAAGAAATCAAATCGGATCCGAGCAGTCAGGGGAGCAATCGTAGCAGCCATGAATGTACAGGCAGCCAAAATCAATTGTGCTTTCCTGTCTGCAAGGTCGATTTGTCTATCGAGGTGACCGTTCAGTGAGTCAGCAAGAGAAACGATTTCTTTTTCGGCTTCTTCTCCCGACCGTGCATTCGTTGAATCAGCAGGTATCGTCATTGTTCTCCTATATCGTAAGGAAGAGGCTCTGGGTGTCTTTCGCCACAAATGCTTAGTGAAACTACGTTAGAGTTTACAAAAAAGCAACACTTTCGGGGTCGGGGTTCTATTCGCAATGCAATCCGCGCATCGTGCCGACACGCGCTATGCCGGTTTCTGTTTGATGAAACCATAGAGGAGGACGAAAAGGATCAGGTCAAGCCGGCGACAGGAATCTCATTCAGTGCAGCCGATTGCCTGCGAGTACCTTGTCCAGATGTGTGCCTTCAACATCAATACGATAGTTCAGTCAACGTATAGTGCTTGCCTTTTCGGAGGGTTAATGTATATTACGTGGGCACACCAGCTACTTTCGGGACGGAAGTCCACTCTTGCTGCAATTCGAAGAGGGAACGCGACCGCCCGCGTCACTCTTTCTCATGTGAACAAGAGGTACGCTCATGAACAGTCTCTTTGGAAACATTTTCAAAGGCAAGTCAACCAAGACTGAAGAAGACAGAATCATCGACTTGTTGAAGGGTATCCCGTTGTTTGATGGACTGACTTCCCGTGAGCTTTCAGCGGTCGAGAGAATCCTTCATCGTCGGACATACCGGTCCGAGGAGACAATCTTTCGGCAAGGAGAACCGGGAGTAGGGATGTACATTATCATCGAGGGCAGGGTTGCAGTGGTTGCGGAGCCGGGATCGCGCACGTTGGCGCAACTCCAAACAGGTGAGTTCTTTGGAGAGCTTGCGTTGCTTGATGATTCCCCGCGCTCTGCGTCTGCCATTGCACAGGAGGAATGTCGGATGCTTGGGTTCTTCCAGCCGGACCTGTTCGGGCTTATCGATCGCAACCCTCACCTTGGCGTTAAGATCGTAATGAGACTGGCGCGTGTGATTGGCGAGCGTCTGAAGAAATGCAATGAACAACTCGAGTCACGTTCAGTTGGCCGGGTGGAGGGAGCTTAGCTTATGGCCTCCAATCATGTCATCCTGCGCGGTCGTAGCTTCACCTGGCGTTCCGTTCCCTGGACTGGCCTCTTGATTACGGTGGCGGCAATAACGGTGGTTGTATTCGGAGGGTTGATCGCTCCCCTTCTTCTCGCTGCGCTTGTTGCCTATCTCCTTAATCCTGTTGCGACATTCATGGAATCAAAAGGCCTGAGCCGGACATGGGCAACGGTTACGGTCTTCTTCGCCATCCTGGGCCTTCTCTTCGGATTGGGACTGCTCTTCTATCCCAGCGTTCTTGAGGAGATCCGGTCGATGCGTGCCTCAACATCACATTCCAATACCGAAGAGATAGTGTCGAAACTCGAATCAGAAGTCAGAGAGGGGTTTGGGTTTCTCGGTTTGGAGCAGTTCAATCTCTCCGAAAGAATCTATGAGGCAAAGAAATGGATCAGTGAGAGATTGCTCGCGTTTGTCATCTCAGATCTTCCTTCCATGATGGCTGACCTGATTGTCATACCATTCATTGCGTTCTTCCTGCTGAAGGATGGGAGAGAAATGAAAAAGTGGCTCATCAGTCGAGTCCCCAACAGGTATTTCGAGTTCTCTTTGAACCTCCTCCACCGGATGGACAAACATCTCAGCAACTATTTGACTGGCCAGTTCCTTGATGCACTCTGCTTCGGCACCCTCGCTGCGATTGCCCTGTGGATTCTTGGTGTGAAGTATCCAGCCTTCCTCGGGGCTTTTGCCGGACTTGCCAA
>DPLS01000100.1 GCA_003541875.1 Bacteroidota bacterium
TCGTTAAATACCCGCGTCACCTGTTCAGCGGTTATCCCAACCACCGGAGCGACCTCCCCGGCAGGAATATTGTGGTTGTGAGCATAAAGACAAAGATCCATTTGTGGATAGGGCAACGCAAAATAGAATTCTTCCTGTGTTTGAGGGAGGGAGAAGGTGTCAGTTGTCGGGTTTCGTCTGCAGATCTCATCAGGAACGTTGAGCGCCCGTGCCAGTGCATACACTTGTGTTTTATAGAGATGGGCAATCGGTTTGAAGTCGGCGAGTCCGTCTCCGCCTTTTACAAAGAAGCCCTGATCGTATTCAAGCCGGTTTGGCGTCCCGCATACGGCATAGTTCAGCCGGTCCGCGTGAAAGTATGCCATCATCGTGCGCGTGCGCTGTTTGAAATTTGTGGCGGCAACAAGTTGCAGATATGCTGCGAGGGACAGCCGTTCCGATTTCGTTTCACCTGTGGGTGTTTGCACGGTCAAATACGATACATTCAACCGGTCACTCTTTAATATCGATGGTAGAACAATCTTGCTTTTCCATCCCTTTCCATAATTCGGGAACACCATTCGGATTGCTTCGATCTGCCGCTGATAGCATCCAGCGGCGGATAGCATTGGCTCAATGGTTTCAGTCATCGCTGGCATCTGGCACCGTTCGGCAACCATCCGGCCAAGCCTCAGCGCATCCGACGATGAGTCCCGCTCTGGCAAGAACAGAGCAAGGACGTTATCTTTGCCAAGTGCGCGGGTACATAATGCGGCGCACGTGGAGCTGTCAATTCCACCCGAGACGGCAATCACGGCTCCTTTTCTTCGCAGTGAGCCGCGTACCGCATTCCGAATTGATTCAGAGAGCTTTCGGATTTCTTCTTCAACATCAATATTCAGTACTTCTGGTGAGAATTTCATGAGCATCATTTCGTCGAATGAGTCTGAGGAAGAGGATCTTTCTGGAACTGGCGAGGAAACGACACGTTCAGGGCGGACAATATTTTCTCCACCCATCCCTTTCGGTGTACAAAGAGTCCGACGTACGCACCAAGACCGTTTGTGAGAATATCAACACTACTCGAGCTACGCGTAGGGAGATATGCCTGAGCGATTTCTACTGTCAAGCTCATTATCAGCGCGATAACTACCACGACAATCACTTGGCCGATTCTTCCGAGTCGTTTGACAGACAGGATGGACAACAAGAATCCGACCGGAATATAGATGATAATGTTGGCAATGATGTCCATGATGAAGGGGTGTCGCGGATTGGGCCAGTAGTCGCGCGGAGATTGAAGTACTGTGCGTATATACGGGGAGAACTCGCCAGACCAGAGGAGAGCGGCTGGTGATGGCCTACCGTGGTCGATGACAGTTGTTCCCTCCCGTTCATCGAAAGTGTAGCGTAACACCGCTGTCGTATCACGAAGAAGCCTTTCAGGACTATTGAGTTCCTCTGGCATCACGGCACGACTGAGCACACAGAGTTGGTAGAAGATTCCCCTCCAGCCGTATTTTCCATTCGCGAAGCTGCCGAGTATCAGGGGATAAAGATTGTCCCACGAGGAATAGTCAATAATCCCGATTTTCTGACGGACTTTCCGTATGCCGTCAATGTACGCCGAGATGTCATTCCCATCGTATGCGATGGCGAGCATGAACCGCCTATCTGTCGATTGCTCAAAGAGTTTCTGAACAACAACCGCGCGCGGCCTTTGGTCACCATCCGTTCGAATACGAAGAATGAGGTCGTCGAACAATTGGTCCACGCTCAGGTTGTTGTAGCGTTCGTCCAGTCCGTACCCCAGAATTCTTCCCTGTCTCCATGGTGCCAGTGCCTTCACGTCCAAGAGAATTGTCCACTCTCGGAGCAGTGCAAGTTTTGCGGGTGGGGCCGAGGTGTACGCAGTGGCAGGCGGGGTGAATCTCACTCCGCCTTCGGGTTCCCAGGTAACCTGATTTGTTTGGTGGAAATTGAATGGCCACAGGCAAAGCAGCAAAAGGACCAGTATGCAGCACAAGAAATACGGCACTGGTCGATCATCAAAAGAAGGCAGAGGCAGCGTTGTCACCGATCCGGCAGAATCGTTAGCGAACAGAGAACTGACGGGATGTTGAATCTCCCGCTTGCGTCATCCATGCTTGCAGAATATTTGACTCAAGATATGCCGAAAAGCAGTAAGTTGCAACGAAGAGCAGTCTCTGCGCTAGGGCATCGTTACTAAGGGAAGCCGTAGTGTGATGCTGATTATACGATGTTGCCTTCACGCTCGAAGTTTCGTATCTTTTATCTGTGTCCGAACGTAATCGGGGCGTAGCGCAGCCCGGCTAGCGCGCCTGCCTTGGGCGCAGGAGGTCGTGGGTTCGAATCCCGCCGCCCCGACAAGCGTTGATTCGGGACAAGCAAATGTATCGGACATTGTCCCCGTAGCTCAACTGGATACCGACCCGACCGCCTGTGTTCGGCTTCGTGATGTCAGGCGGACAGGGGCAACAGCCTTCTAGATCCCGTCCCAATAGCTGGGGTAGGACTCTCATTCGGGCGCTCACGAAAATGCCGGGCCCGTAGCTCAAGTGGATAGAGCAACAGCCTTCTAAGCTGTAGGTTCCGCGTTCGAGTCGCGGCGGGCTCACAAAGCGGGATTGACGATTGAGTTAATTAGTGATTGAGAGATTGGTGGTGTCAATCAAGCGCTGGTCTTTCAATCACCCGATCGTCAATACTTCAATCCTTCATACATTTGCCCCCATCGTCTAGAGGCCTAGGACACGGGCTTTTCAAGCCTGTAACACCGGTTCGAATCCGGTTGGGGGCACACGCTTTTCGAGGGTCTTCTAATCCGACTGGCATTCACAAGATGCCAGCGTTCTGGAATACGCTCTCTGCGTAACTCACAACATCTGCTCACCGATCCAGCGCCCTCCATCAACAATAGGTCAACAGAGCCATCCTTCTGTCCCCTAGGCAACTGATCATTGAGTGCTGGGTTCCTTTCGTTCCAACAGCAGGATCATTCTTGTTTGAATAGACTCACCAGTGCGAATTGTAGTAGTCAACCCCACTTGCCGCCCCTGTAGCATCCCATTCGATTGAATATGTCCCAAGTAGCGGCTGCCTTTCGGAAGGGCTCCGATCTCCAATGCGAGCAGGTTGACTACCTCTGGCGGGACCCACCTGTTTTCAGATGTACACACCTCGGTGTTCTCGTGGCGCTGGACCGAATCGGACAAATCTGCTCCCGAGAAAGCTCTACCGATATGTTGTTTCCGGCGACTGCATGACCGGTCGGTTCGGTTGTGAAATTTTGAACCTGATATCCAACAAGGCCGGGATTGTATTCTGCCAAGCCGTACTACTCTGGCAGACCCAGGTGAGTAGTCTGGCGATACGTATGGAGAGCAGCAAAAAGCCAATGAGTTGCGAGGAGAGTTGATTCTGACAGCTCCCCCGTGTCGGGAAGTTGGTTGGGAACACACCGCAACTGACATTCTGGGGAGCCGGTTGGGGGCCTTCGCCTCATCATGTCGTGATAAGATGAACCCTATTCAATCGTTCCACCCTTGATCATGTAGCATGCTCGATCCGTCCCACACAACCCTATGGCTTCAGGCGGTTTCGTTTTGTAATTGATGGGTCAGCTGCAGGAACCTACAAATCGATGGGGGTACCGCAACTCGATTCTCACCCAATCCGCTGGATCCTGACATGCTCCGTCAATCCGGCTGGTTTGTCAGTATCTGGGAACATGCTCGACGATGTGGAAGATTCCGGTACGAAACACCCGTGCGGCTGCATTTTTCTATTGACATGGACGAATTTTATCTCTATAATTGAATCGGTTCAATTCGATTTGAACCAATACTGGTTTTGATCTCTGCCATCAGTTCTATAACACTTTGGCCAAGTCGTCATTGTTGTAACAGGCAGAGCGTGTTGGCGCGTCAAATGGCGGCCGTTCAGAAGACTTCCAGTATCATTCACAACGAGTGACTTGACGTCGTGATACGACGTCGGGTACCCCGCGATACGTTCTAGTGTATTGAACACAACCCAAGACACCATGACAACGTTGAACAGGTTTTTCCCAAAAGTTGACCGACAAATTCCCTACGAGGGGAAGGACTCAAAGAATCCTCTATCGTTTAGGTACTATGACAAAAACCGAAACGTGGGCAACAAAACTATGGGAGAGCTCCTGCGGTTTTCTGTTGCGTATTGGCACACGTTCATGGGAACAGGGTCAGACATGTTCGGAGGGCCGAATTTCAAGAGGGAGTGGCACAAGGCCAGCAATCCCATAGACCGGGCCAGGGACACGATGGAAGCAGCCTTTGAGTTCTTCCAGAAACTGGGAGTCGAATACTATTGCTTTCATGATCGGGACATAGCTCCTGAGGGACAAACGTTCGTCCAATCCTGTAGAAACCTCGAAACAGTTGTTGAGTTTGCGAAGAGTCTTCAGAAGGAAACTGGAATCAAGGTCCTTTGGGGAACAGCAAATCTCTTCAGCAGTCCAATCTACTCGCAGGGCGCTGCAACAAGCCCCGATGCTCGCGTCATGGCTCATGCTGCAGCCCAGGTAAAGAATGCAATCGATGCGACGAAGGAACTTGGAGGTGAGAACTACGTGTTTTGGGGTGGCCGCGAAGGGTACGAGACATTGTTGAACACCGACATGAAAAAGGAGCAGGAACAGATGGCTCGATTCCTGCACATGGCAGTGGACTACAAGCATAAGATCGGCTTTGATGGCCAATTCCTGATCGAACCAAAGCCAGCAGAACCCACCAAACATCAGTACGACTTTGATGCTGCATCAGCGCTGTACTTCTTGAAGGAGCATGACCTGCTCGATCATTTCAAGTTGAACATAGAAGCAAATCACGCTACTCTCGCCGGTCATACCTTTGAGCATGAACTGGCAGTTGCCTCAGCCGCGGGAAAACTCGGGAGTGTTGATGCAAATCGCGGCGATACGATGCTGGGATGGGACACTGATCAGTTTCCCGTCGACATCTACAGCACAACGGTTGCCATGATGATCATCCTGAATCAGGGTGGACTCGGAAAAGGTGGGCTGAACTTTGACGCGAAGGTGCGACGAAGTTCCACCGATCCCACGGATCTCTTCCATGCCCACATCGGAGGGATGGATGCCTTCGCCCGCGGGCTTCTCATAGCCCGGCGGATTATTGATGATAGTGCATTGAGTGGTTTCATTGACAAGCGGTACGACAGTTACAGATCGGGAATCGGCGCCACAATTATGTCTGGCAGAGTTGGACTCGAAGAGATTGAAAAATGGGTTATTGGTGCAGAATCTCCAGTGCTGCAGAGCGGCCGTCAGGAAATGCTCGAGAATATTCTGAATTCATATTTGACCTAAACCTTTCAACGGATCTTTCCCCCGGATCCGTTTTTCTTTGCTCGAACGAACAATGAAAATGGCAGACCGATTCATTGAACCCGCTGGAGCTTCTCACGATGGTCTGCCTGTTCTTATCATAACATTCTTCGGTAACAGCTCGACGGCATTGCCGGGCATTGGTGAGGCGATATTTTGCCAACGCATGCGCGATGCGATGTTGCGCGAGTTGACATGAGACGATACCAACGGAACACAAAATGATTGAACAAGATCCACACAT
>DPLS01000096.1 GCA_003541875.1 Bacteroidota bacterium
GTCGTACAGCCGCCATCACTGTTCAGTTCGAGCTTCACGGCGAGGAGGTTTCCGTCATCATCAAACCCGACATCGTACTTGGAGAGATATCGATGACGTTTGCCGGTGATTTTCATATCGTCGTCACGGAAGAGACGAATCTTCACCGGACGTTTGGTGGCATGACAGAGAAGAGCCGTCCAACATGCCGTATGGTTGGCCTGTGTTTCCTTGCCGCCGAACGCACCTCCCATTCGTCGTACTTCAACAACAACTTCATGTTTGCCAACGCCAAGCACCTCAGCGATGAGCGCTTGGGTCTCAGAGGGATGTTGAGTCGAGCTGAAGACGTTGATTTCGTTCCCTTCTCCCGGCATGCAGAGGCACACCTGAGATTCAAGATACCAGTGTTCTTGTGCACCCGTCCTCAGTTCGCCTGCAATCCGGTGCGGTGCTGCCGCAAGCGCGCGATCTGCATCACCTCGCGCAATGGTACGCGGTGGACCCATCAAGCTCTGTTTGTCGATGGCTTTTTCCAGTGTGAGGATCGGCTCAAGCAGCTCGTACTCCACCTTGATGAGTTTTTCCGCTTCAAGACACTGCTCTTCCGTCTCAGCAGCGACAAGAAACATCGCTTGCCCAACACAATTGAGCTCATCCACAGCAAGACATGGTTCATCCTTCACCACCGGACCCATCTGGTTATGTCCCGGAATGTCCTTGTGGGATAGCACCGCATGTACGCCCGGCACTTTCCTGGCATTGCTCAGATCGAATGAGTTGATCTTCGCATGCGCATGCGGACTGTACACAACCCGTCCGACAAGTAGTTGCTCGTTGACGAGAATGTCATCCACATACGCCGATTCGCCGGTGACGTGCTTGGATGCGGATTCGTGAGGAAATGGCTTGTTCATTGATGTCCGTGTCTTTGAGAGATGCTACACTCCAAACTGTCTCAAGTGGTGGTCAAGATGCTTCCACTGGAGCGTGTCCCACTCCTGCGACGTCATCTTGCCAAAAAACGGATGCGGATCCTTGGTGATTCCATTTGGCCCGACCTGCACAAACTTCTGGACAAGAGCAGTCAACTTCTTCTTCTCCTCTTCAACGTTGTGCCGATCTTTGATGACGAAGTTCTTGTCCGTTGGCGCGTTCCTTCCGAAGGGCGCGTCGTCTCGCGTTATCCTCTTCAGTATCATGCGGCCGAGGAGGATTCCAAAGAGCGACCTCTTGAGCTTGAGTTCTCCGAACGCAACCTTCAACGGCTGTTGCAGGTGCGTGAGCATTTGATCCACGCTCATCTTCCCCCATCCCGCTTTGCTGTTTGCGGAGAGCTGGTTGATCCGGTCGATGATCGCTTTGTTGTCGGTAGTATTGAACAAACTTTTCATGGGACTGTGTCCATTAATATTGGGTGATGGTTATTGCTCTTCCAGCAGGGTGAAGAAAAACTCTTTCAATCGTCATTGCGAGTCCCGACGTTGTTTGCCGGGACGAAGCAATCTCGCCATTTCACACGGATTCGATGTTCGAGATTGCCCGCCTGCTTCAATGAAATTCCTGTGGCGGGCAGGCTTCGCTCACAATGACTATGAAGGTGGGTTTTGTCAACAGTCTTCCAGAAATGTCATGTGAGGAAGATTCGCACCAGGATTCTCTTTGAGTGCCTGCGTGTGGACCCTGTTGATGAATTGCTTTACATGATTCAGATCGGCGGTGCGGAAGAGAAATTCCACCTCGTCCGGGTCATCAACATTCTGCCACAGGTGTTCCAGATACAATCCCTCACGGGCATGTTGCGGAGCGTCTTTCGTCAGTATCTGCTTGATAACCTCCGCCTTCACTCCTCGGAGTTTTGCTAGTACGTGAGCCATGACATGCCACTATCCGTTGAACTTGAATGACTGTCTTACTAGGGAAATAATATACTCTAACTCATCGTCCGTATTGATTTGAATCTGATAATCGCCGTTACCCCACTGCCCGACCTCTGAGACATCACGAGCGAGCTTCTTGGGATCATCCAGCTTGCCCTTTGGCAAGTTGACGAAAATTTTGAGCGACTTCTTAAGAACAACAACGTCAGTAATGTTCGTCTTCACACGAAAGGCGATGTACTGCTTCATCGGCTTGACGGACAATTCCGTGCTAATAGCCAACACAAGTTCTTTGTATCGGGCGTACAGGTCAGCGATGCTCGGATCAGCCACTTTCAAATGGACTTCCTCGGTGTATGTCTTTACCTCTCGGCTGATCACTTCAACGACTTCGCTCTTCTTCGAGACCGTCTTGATGGAAGCAATTGTAGCAGCAGGCTTGTGTTGGTCAAACCTTACGGTGTTGTTCGAGTAGCGTTTTACCTCCCACAACTCAATCGGCAAGTCTTTGAAGTTGATTGCTTCAAGCTGAAACGTCGTGAAGGAAGGGGAAACGAAGATTACTTTTGACTGAGACCAATCAACATCGTCACGCTTGAGGGAAGCGCTACACCTCTCGTTGTACTCCAAGATGAATTCTGCCTTGTTGTTCAGTAATAGGCCGAGATAACTCATTCCTTGGTCGACGACGGAATAGTTTGAGCCTTTCTTGTACTCGATGACGACAAACGCCTGGGCGTCTTTGTCGTATCCGAGAGTGTCGATTCTCAACCCACCAAGAGGGAATTCGCTCCTAACAAGCTGCAATCCTAAAAGGGAGCCCAGACTGACTTCGACAATCTCTTGGATGTCCTTCTCCAACCTAAAGGCGTTCTCTTTGATCAACTCAAGCTGCTTATGTGCGATCTTGTACAATGGCATTGGGATCTCCCTATTCTGTTAGGTCAGCGGCACGTCCGACCGAGTAAACGAGTTCCACTATTTTCATTTCCTGCAAAAAGACGCCAGCGTCTACTTCTACCATCCGTGTTATTGTTCCTTCCTTTACCGTCTCATGCCAGAACTTCAACAGCCGGTTCCTTGCACTCATCGCCGATCCCCTTCGAGCTCTCTCTCAATTTCTTCAATGCTCGGCAAGCTTGTCTTGAGGTTTTCGGGTAACGAGTGTGTGAGTTGATACTCCGACACGCCGATCGGTTTGTGTATATCGCTCAATGCGTATTCCGCAACGAGTTTGTCTTTCTTTTTGCAAAGCAGAATGCCTATGGTGGGTTGATCGCCTTCTTTGCGCAGGAGCGTATCGACCGCCTTGATATAGAAATTGAGTTTGCCGGCGTGTTCGGGTTCAAAATCCCCGGTCTTCAATTCCACAATCACAAAACAGTGAAGGTTGGTATGATAGAAAAGGAGATCGAGAAAGAATTCTTTTTCTCCCACACTGATCGGTATTTGTTTCCCGACATACGCAAAACCGGCTCCCAACTCCAGCAGGAATTTGGTGATGTGCTGCACCAGCCCCGCTTCCAAGTCCCGCTCATTGTACTCCTCTGTCATGCTCAAGAAATCAAACACGTACGGATCTTTAATGGTCTGCTTCGCAAGGTCCGATTGGGGCGGAGGGAGTGTGAGAGCGAAATTATTGACCGAACGGCCTTCCCGCTGGAACAGTCCGCTTTCCATTTGATGTACCAGCACACTGCGGCTCCATCCGTGTGCGATGGTATTGTGTACATAGAAGAGCGCCTCGTCGATGTTTTTGCATTTGGCGATGATGGCGATATTATGTCCCCAGGGAATTTGCGTTATTAGGGCAACAGGTTGTTGCCTAATTGAGCCAACAGATTGTTGGCCTATTATTTCGGTTGGCAATAGCGAAACAGGTTGTTTCGTCAATTGGGCAACAGCTTGTTGCCCAATTGTAGTAGGTGCGTAAAAACCGAACCATTGTCGGATATACTTCAGATTTCGTTCGGAAAAGCCCTTTATTTCGGGGAATTCTTCTGTCAGGTCTTTGCTTAACTGAGAGAGAAACCCATCGCCCCATTTCGTTTCCGCTTGTTTTGAAACGATGTCGGCGCCAAGCTCCCAGTACAAAGTGAGAAGCTCGGTGTTCACCTTTACGGCGGCTTTAATCCGCGCATTGCGGACCTTGTTCTTGAGATCGGCAAGCCATGTTGTATAGTGCCTGTCCGATAGTATTTCAGAACTCATGCTCATTATTTATTGGATTCCCAATTCCCCAGATGGCATCTGGGATTTCTCACCGGCCGGCAATTTCCGAGACACTGTCTCGGAAATGTTCTTCCCCCTCCATCGCCGTCAGACTCCTTCCTTCGCCGTCTCATGCCAGAACTTCAACAGC
>DPLS01000027.1 GCA_003541875.1 Bacteroidota bacterium
TTGGATGCAACCAGTCTCGCGAGCGGCATGTATTTCTACAAGCTCGAGAGCGGACAGAAGACAGACATGAAGAAAATGTTGTTGCTCAAATAGAGTTGAAGGTGAACTAGCCGAAACTGCGAACCCCGATCCCGACATCAGTCGGGATCGGGGTTCGTCATGTTCAAGAGCAATATCCTCCCGACTACCGGATCTTCGCCAACTTCTCGATTGAACTCTCCGTCTTCCCTTCTCCCTTGATTGTGACCTGGTAGAAGTAGTACCCGTTGGCAAGCTCATCGCCGTCGGCATCTCTTCCATCCCAGTACACTCTGTTGAAGCCAACGACCAACTGACTTTGAGGCACGGTAATCTCCTGAACTCGCCGTCCAGCGATGGTAAAAATCCGAATATGCAACTCCTCGGGTGGCCTGGCGCCCGTGAGCTCGAAAGTGAAGGACGTTCCGATCGAGAAAGGATTCGGGTAGTTATACAGCTTGAGGATGCTCATTTGATCCTGGACATCTACAAGTACTGCATGTTCAAGCGTATCAAGACTGCCGAGAGAGGTAAGTTCGAGAGAGCGAACCTTCAGTTCGTGCCGACCACTCGACAGTTGTGGGACAAATGTCAGTTCGTCGCCACTCTGGACATTCATCACCTGACCATCTGATGCTTCGGGGCCCGAATTGTTGAATTGTCTGTTATCTACAAGGAAGTCGATGCGTCGCGAGCCTTGTCCTCCTTCTTGCTTTGGAAGCCGGATGACAAGCTTGGGTTTCGCCGCTACATAGTCACCGTCCATCAATTGAACGCCGTCAGCAAAAAACCGAATCCCAGTCGCCGATGCCCCCACGACGTTGAACGAGTAGTAGGCATTGTTGTTATCAGGGACCAGATCTTTGTACTTCTTTGAAGGTGAGACGTTCACTTGCAATGTCACGCGGCGCGAGAAGTTATTCGTGGCAATGGAAATGTTCGTGGACTTCGTCCCGTTCACAGGAATCGTGTCGAGCATCGCCGACGCAATGGGACGAGCCCTGTTGAACTTGTCGAACACGGAGACGACAACCCGCGCACTGTCAACACCGTGGAAGCCAATGTTGTGGACCGTGACGGGCAGACTCAACCGGTCACCCTTATGAATTGTCAGATCCTGAACACCAACCGTTCGGGAACTTACTGCCAAGTCGGCGGGGGGCGTGAAATCCACCCACCAGTCCCGAAGAACTGGAGTGACGAGTGAATTTGCGGTGGACAGCAAGGCGGCAGATTTGAACCATGTGTAGGTCGGGCCGGATGTAAGCGCGTTCAAGAAACCTAGGTCAACGTCCGTACTGTCCCGCGACAACCACCTGAGTGTGTCAGCCACGCCATTTGCCCGAACTCCCAGCAAAGCTACTCTAATGTTTGTCCCAACCTGAGTTCCTCCATGCCGCCAATGGAATGAATCCCATTGCGAAGGGATGGTAATTCCATTTGACGCAATCGACCCCGAACCGAAGCTATAGTAATTGGGAACCTGAAGACTAACAACAGCACTGTCGTTCGTCAGACTCTCAAGAGCCTCACCAGGGTATCCCTTGCGCCCAATGAATGCCCACGATTGACCCGTCTGGAGAATTCGGAGTTGAGTGCTGCCGAGGGACTCAATTGCCACGTAAAGGCTTTCGGTGACATTGGTTCTTCCATCCAAGACTACGGCAATGGCGAAGTAGTTTCCAACAGAAGCATTTCGAATGAAGTTCTTCATGCTATCAGCATGGGCAGGCTGTGCTTGCACGTCGAAGTACCTGAACTCATACGCTCCATTGAACTCGTCGACCTTGAGAGCCATGAAGCTCCGTCCGACTACCCATTCATATCCCCACATTACTTGTTCGTTCAAGAAGAGCTGGCTGTACCGATGGTTTGAGAAGCCACCGCGATAGCCGAGCGATCGGGCCATCATTCGCAGCGTTGGGTTGGGAGCAATCGTGGCCCCGGAATCTGTCGCGGCAACCTGGAATAACTTGTCTCGTTCAAACTGCCTCCTGGTGTATTCCCGAACTCGAACATTGGGGCTTGCAGGCACCGAGAGTGATGTAACAAAGGTCGAAGTGACCCAGTTTCCCAAGATACCACCATCGATTGTTCTTACGCGCCAAAAATATGCCCGACCCAATCCTAATGACGGAGTAGTCCACTCGCCCTTCACTGCACTGGGGACAATCGGCCCTGATTGAATAAGAAATGGTGAGTCAAATGTGGCCACGGTATCCAGCTGGAAAAAGTACTGGAATCCTATCGAGTCCAAACCGAGAGGACTGGTTACCACAAGCGATTGCGGTCCGGGCGGCACAACCATGTTGTTCAGCGGTTTCACAACGTAAAGCTGGTTGGCATACACATACGTGTCGGACGCGGCAGAATTGTTCAGCTCATTCACCTCGGGAATGAGTTGCAAAGGATCGATAGATGCCGTCAGAGTGTGTCTACCCACTTGGTCTGTCGCATCCCATCTCACATATACGGAGTCAATGTTTGTCGTGCGTGCAATCTTGGCGTTGTTCAGAAGTGCCGTTGTCTGTCCGTTATACAGGTCGGTCAGAGTTATGCCAACACTATCTGACGGGACAAGCCCATAGTTGTGGACATTCACACGGACGGTGAGCATCGAGTCGTTTGGTGTTGGGGCCGGTATGTCAACGGAGATGTCCGGACTCGTCAATGCAAGATCAGGTCTTAGGGGTATAGCAAGTCGAGCAAGCGGATCGCCCAGAAGCGGATTGCACTTCACGCTTGTTATGTAGATATAATAGTTGCCGTACGTTTGCCAAAGGCGCACTCGGGCAATATTTGTAAGAGTGCCAAGGTCACGAATCGAGTCTATGCGTGCTGAATTCAAGAAGAAGTTCACCAAGCCCGTTCCTGCACTCGCCCATCCTTCAGTGGAGGATGCCCACGAGGCCACGGCCCCGCAGTTATCAGCCAGCATGAAGTCCTCGGCAAGCAGCGGGTTCGAAGGTT
>DPLS01000030.1:0-3792 GCA_003541875.1 Bacteroidota bacterium
CTGTTTGGGGGAGAAAATCAGGTGAACTGCTCATGAAGGGACTCCATCAATGAGTCGGTTCTGGGTCCTGCGTACACACTTCGAGATGTCGCGCGTTGCGTTTCTCTTCTTACACCTTTGGCGGTTCCATGCCATACTGAGCCCACTCCTCTCGGGTCGGGCCGTAAATGCCTGGTACGGCCAGTCCGGCCAGCCGCATGAGAATGATCATTTCTCCGCGATGGTGTATCTCATGGTGTATGAGACCCATGAGCGAAAAGCTGCGTTTCCACTTTTCGCCGTACATTTCATCCTCAACTTCAAGCGTTGCATCAGTCCATTTGGATTTCACCTGCTCGAGAAGAGAAATGGCCGCATCACCATACGCTTTAAAGATTGCCTTGGCTGATGAAGGAACGGGATCGTCGTGTTTAACTCCGGCAATGGTCAAGCCGGTTTTTTCCATCATCTCAGGGATGGTAGTAGTGATGTGCCACGCGAGCCGCCCAAGGTTGCGAACGCTTGGCGAAAACTCATGCGTAAGTGATTTGTCGGTGAGGTGTTTGAAGACCTTCTGCGTGGTCTCAAGCTCCCGGGACCAGAGGTGTTCGAAGTCTTTAATTGTATGGATCACTGTTCTTCTCCTGCGTATGTTGGTGGAATAGGCCGTGCGTGCAGAAATTATCCGGCGGCGCCGCTGAACAACGATTGCAGATTCAGCGATGAGGCCTTCGTCTTGCTTGCGAGCGAAACGTATTTCCGGGCGAGAGCATCTTTTCCGGCACCGAGCACGGTGCTGACGAGTCCTATTGCTTCAGCCAGTTCTCCTGGTGGAAAGTTCTTGAATATTCTTGCCCAGATAGCCTCTTCCAGGACGTTGAACGCCGTTTGCACTTCCCAGAGATCGTAACCGGCGTTAAATCGTTCTCCTGCGATCAGTTCGGCATGGGCAATCATGGGAGCCAGGTTCCGCTGCTTCACACATTGGCGCGTAAGCGACACGAGGGTCGCGAGCCTATCGCGAGTTCTTAGTGCTCCATCGCGTTCATAGTGTTGCAGGTGGGTCCGATCCATGGAAGTGCATGCTTCATCAATGATATTATCCGCATTCGACTCAAGAAAAGCTGAAATCTCCATAACGTCCTCTGGTATTCAAATTGAATTGATTAGCCGTTTAAAATATACCGCATACGTGAATCTGTTGCAATGCAGCAGAGAAATTCAGACAGGCTGATACAGTGATGGTTTTCCTAAGGTTTGCGCGGGCCAGAGTTGGCCCAATCGATGAATAGCTTTCGCGAGGCTGGTTGGCAGATTGGGCAGAAGAACACGTCGTGCCCACGCACTCCTTCTCGTCTAATGGTACTGCCACATCGCGGGCACGGTTCACCTCGTCTGTTGCGTACTTTCATGTGGTCGCGGACCTTTACGTGGATTGGCTGTGCCGCCTTTTCAACCTCCCGTATTCCCCACTCCATCATAGAGCGGATTGACGAGTAGAGCCGGTCGAGGTCGTCGTGGTCTAGAATCCTGGTGAATGTTTTGGGATGGATCTTTGCATCGAAGAGGATCTCATCCGCATACGCATTCCCGATGGAGCTCAATGCCGTGTGATCGTTAATGAAAACTCGGACCTGCTTGCGTGAATGCTGCAGCGCGAGTTGCCTGAAAACATCTCGCGTGAAGTCCGGGGAGAGTATGTCAACCCCCTGCTCCTTGTATTTTGGGATCGACGCGTAGTCTCTATGTGGCACCACGTAGAGTTTCGCCATTTTGTCATCATCGCACAGATTCATGCGGGCACCGTCTTCAAGGAGGAGCGAACAACATAGGTAGCCCTGGGGCTTTTCATCTGGTTGTTGATGTTGGAGCTTTCCAGCAAGCATCAGGTTGACAATGAGCTCAACCGAATCGGAGAGTTCAAAGCGGATGAACGGGCCGTGTATATCTACCGTCATAATGGTGTGATTTATGATGGCCTGTTCAAATGGTTGATTGACCGCGACGCGCAGGATGACGGGCTGTTTGACTGTCACACCGGTAATGGTCTTGCGTTCCACCACCTTCTTCAGATACTTCCTGATATAGAGTAGGTCGGGGAGCTCTGGCATGGCTAGAAACCGGAGGGATTTTCGATGTCCATTTCTGATTTGAGATCCGGGTTTGCGTAGAGAACAGAGCGTCGCTTGTCTGAAATCTGCACAGCCCAATCACCTTTCGTGTTGCGAACGACCGACCCGAACAACTTGCGGAGCTTGAGCTGCGAGAACTTTTCCCAGAACACCCAGCCGAAGTATGCCACGCCGTTGTCGAGGTAGAACGCAGGCGCTCGTTCACCGGGCCTGACATCAACATCTTGCACGATCATCTGCTTGTAGCCCGCCTCGGTCAGCGCCTCGATGAATTCGAGAGAAAGGTCTCGCGTCTCCCAACGCAGTTCATGCTTCGAACGCTTGACGATCTTTCCGTCGATGATGTCACGGAAAATTGTCTGAAGTTCCGTCCGGAACGCTCCGGTTGCCACGCGGGTTACTCCAGAGAATAGGGAAGTGGGGTGCCGAGCGTGATTGCTTTTGGCGTGACATGAGCGCGATACACCATGAGTTCAACGCCGGCACTCTGTGCAGCCAGCATGGACTTGAGGAAGTCCTTGTCTACATGCTCGGCAGGTTTGAACAGAGAACAATCGCCTCGCTGGACGAAGAAGAATGCGACTGCCCGATGTCCTTGTTTGGCAATCTCGGTAAGTTGCTGCACGGACTTCGTCATGCGCGGGCTTGGCGTGTCAGGAAACAGCGCAACATTATTCTCGACCCAGGTCACCTGGAATGTGCTGATGAAACAGTTGTGCTCCATTCCCTGCAACATCACGTCGATCTTGTTGCCATGGCCGTATGTTGCATCCACCTGAATGTCGGTGAAACCTTTGAGTGAAGGTATGAGCCGCTGCTGGATGGCTTCAACGAGGACTTTGCGGGGAAGAGATGAGTTCACGCCCACCCACGTCCCATCGATCTGTATGAGTTCCCATGTGAGTTTATGTCTGCGTGTCTCGAGACCGCTGTCGGAGAGCATCACCGGCCGGCCCGTGTCAGGCACGGCATTCATTATTCCCATTGTCGGGCAGTGAGCCGTGACCAACGTCCCGTCTTCGAGCCGGACGTCGACTATGGATCGCCTGTATTTCTTGACCAGCGTTCCTTTTATCAGTGGACTGGAAAAAAGCATTCAATCTCGTACGACATGGTGACAATGGGGCTCGACAAAGTATACGCAGAAAAATTGAGAAAGGGAATAAGCCACGGCGAGCGACAAACCGTAAGGGCGGTCTTGGGTGGCGCTATGTTTTTGGACGTTTGAATATTGACCCAGTGTTTCTATCTTTGGGAGAGACCCGGCGCGCTATCGTAATACTCGCAATTCGGAAATGACAAAGAACAGCATAAGTTTCTTCTACGACGACTCTTTCCTTCAACACAAACCACCAGTCGGACACCCGGAGCGCCCGGATAGGCTGAGTAGCATTGTACGTCACCTGAAGTTGTGCGGTCTGTGGAATGTGCTCAACCATCGTGCGCCGACTGCAGCATCCGACGATCATATCCTCTCAGTCCATACGAAGGAACACCTTGAGACTATTCGGCAGGTCTGTGAATCCGGCGGGGGGATGCTGGATCTGGGAGACACCCATGCGGTGCGGGAATCGTTCGAGGTAGCCACACGGGCCGCAGGGTCGGTGTTGAATGCGATTGACGATGTCCTCAACGGGCAAGTGACCGCTGCGTTCTGCGCGGTGCGGCCACCGGGACATCA
>DPLS01000030.1:4071-4514 GCA_003541875.1 Bacteroidota bacterium
ATGGGGTTCTGTCTCTTCAACAACGTCGCAATCGGTGCTCGCTATGCGCAGCAGAAGCATGCCATAGAACGGGTAGCAATACTCGATTGGGACGTTCACCATGGCAACGGCACGCAACATGTTTTTGAAGCCGACCCGACGGTGCTCTATGTTAGCCTGCACCAATATCCGTTCTATCCGGGCACCGGTGCGCAGAGTGAACAAGGCATCGGCAAGGGTAAGGGGTACACGATGAATTTCCCACTTCCTGCTGGAACGGGAGAGGATAAGTACATCTCGGTCTTCACCAACGAGATTGTGCCAGCCCTTTCAAGGTACCAACCGGAACTTCTGCTCATTTCTGCCGGGTTTGATGCACACAGGGACGACCCTCTCGGAGGAATGGCACTCTCTGAAGGGTCTTTCTCGAAGATGACCGTGCTTGCTACGGATCTCCCACGTCT
>DPLS01000394.1 GCA_003541875.1 Bacteroidota bacterium
TGATGCTATCATTGGTGTATTCCAGACCAAGCAATTCCCCATTAGTGATCCCAGGGTGCAGGTAAGTGTGTACCAGAGGTTGGAGGGCGGAGGCGAAACAGTGGATCACGGGATCGGTCGTTGGGAAGGTGGACCATTGTTTGCGGACTATCCTTCGGGAAAGACCTTGACCTTTATTGAGAATCGCAGTGAAGTGTTGAGGGCATACCAAGGATTCGAGCACGCAACGAACACCGAAAAGTACAATCGATGGGAGGACTACTCGGATGCTGTAAATCATCATTCATTTGACGTTTCACACGACTTGGATCAGCTTACGGCGAGATTCAAATCCACCTACGGTAATGTTGTGATCAAAAACCAATTCATCGACCTGCCCGGAACAACAGGTGGCAATCTGGAATTCAAAGATCCATGGTATATCGACTTTCAGGATAGCAACTACGGGGGCAACTGGCGCAATCGTGTATGGACGCAGGTTCAATGGCGTACCAGACCGAGTGTTGCGCCTGGTGGTTTCAGTCCCGACTTCACAACGCTCTTTCCTGAAAGTCCTTACACCTACGGCGGCGTGTTCTTGGGGCAGGAAATCGCGCCGGGATTGCCCTACTACTCCGTCCGCGCGCTTCAAACACCTCTCCCCGGCTTCACCTGGCAGTTTCTGGGTTGGGAAGCGACAGGAGCAGAACTCCAATTCGTAGACCAACTCGAGACCCCCGTCGTGTTTCGGCAAGCCAATGCGACGGTGAAAGCGTGGTACAAGGCGCACCTTGCGTCATCATCAACGGCTGTAACCGCCCCGAACACCCAGCGTAAAGTTGTGCGCGACGAGCAGGGGACATATCACGCCATTTACGAATCCGGCGGCCTGCTCTGGCATACCAAAAGCACAAACAGCGGCACTGATTGGGGGCCGGAGATAGCCATAAACATCGTCGGTGACATCACGCATAAGAACCCGTCGGTCACATATCATCGCTATCCGGCAAGGTTGCTGGTGGCGTGCGAAAGCGATGACGGCGTCTTCTCGCGCGTGAGGGTGTACCAAATCGATCCGGCAAGTGGAGAGGCAATAGACATTTCACCACCACCGGAGTTCAGTCAAATTCCGGTTTCAGAAGTCTATTCCATGAACCCGGTGATAGCTCATGGCGTGCCGTCGGGTACAGAGGAGAATACTCTTGTGGTCTGGTACGATTGGGCAGCGGACATGCTGAAAGGAGACGTGCGGACACCAGATGGTCAATGGCTTTCCCCGGCAGACCTGCGCGCTGGTGTTAGTGTCTTCTCGCTCGCTCCCTTTTCGCACGGTGGCAGTCCGTGGCATCTTGTTTGGATTGAGAATAACAACTTGTACTACAGTCCCATATCCACCACCGATCCGTTGAGGCTTGGAGAGATCGAGATGGTTGCCGAAGGACGTGAGGATGTGTCGCTCGAATTGCCGACGGTCGCGAGTCTCCTCACCGAAGGCCAGGGAACAGCGGTTGCGTGGCAAGCCCGTCCGTTGGAGTTTTTTGATTGGACGATCAACTTTCGTCAGCGGAGCAGGGAAGGGGATTGGAACACTCCGATTACCATTGTGGCGTCGCGGCAACCATTGAGGAACACCTCACTCGGCAGCGATCCATTCGGGGAAAATCTGGTTGTGGCGTATCAGGCGGGGAATGTATCGAACAGCAATGTCGCCTACATAACCCGATATGCTGGAGACTGGTCAAAGGTTGTCACGCTTGGCGCAGGTGTTGCACCTTCTGTGAGCTGTGGGTTCTTGTCTGGCACGGATCAACAACTCTTCTGGCGCAGTGGGTCGGCTGCTCCATATTCCCTTTCCCATTCTGCCGTCTCATTCGGAGATGCTATGAATGGGATGAAACCTGGCGGGGAGATGGCACTTGAAGGGCGCGGCGGACGTATCTCCTATCCAAACGGATCAATCCACTTTGTAATGTTGGAGACGAACTTGGACAGCAACAACATCGCGTTCACGGCGTTGCAGGACACGCTCTCGATCCGAGATCGCGATGCATTTGAAGCTGCTGTGCGGAGCGGGGATTTTGTCGGGCGAGGCACGCTTGCGCTGCGGTTGCTCTACAAAACCACGGGAACCGTACCGGCAAGTGCCAAGCTGAAGTTTGAGCTTGTGGACACCTTGACAGGTCAAACACTCAACTCCATACGCACATTGCGCGGCAGGGGCGATAGCTCCATTGCTGTGCGGCTGCCTCTATCCCTTGGCCAACGACGAGTCTGCCTGCGTGTTCAAGTCGAGGGTCTGTCGCAGACTGCTCGCTATGAAGTTGAGCGTTGGATTGTGATGCCAACGGACTCTTCATCGTCGTCGCGGCAATCGTTGGCTGCAAAAGCAGCGCCATCGAGCGCCACCCCGACCGAATACAATTTGCGCGCAGCCTATCCGAATCCTTTTAATCCATCTACACAAATCAATTTTGAGTTGCCGGACGCGGGCAATGTGTCGTTGGTGGTGTATGACATGTTGGGAAGGGGGGTGGCCAGCCTGGTTACCGGGTATCGTGAAGCGGGTTATCATTCTTCGACGTGGAATGCGTCAGCTCAAGCGAGCGGTGTGTACTTTGCACGGTTCACCGTGGCCAATGCTGAAGGTAAGCACGCGTACACAAAGGTGAACAAGCTAATGCTCATTCGTTGATGCCGGAATGTGAGGTCGAAAACAAACAGAGCCAGTCCGCAGCGACTGGCTCTGTTGTAGTGCCTCTCTCCGTTCGCCGGAGGATGGCAGCCTACCTGTTTAGTGTCCCCGCCCTCCGTATTGCTGCAGGTGATGATGCCCGCGAGGAGTGCTTGCTGGAGAACCCGCGCTCCCGACGTGCTTCGGTCCCTTTCGTCCCACGATTGACAATCCTCTCCGTATAACTCCGGGAATCACGAGACCTTGTCTGAAGTCTGCCAGGTCTGCAGTGTCCAAGATGTGTTCATCAAGCTTCTTCACGGTTGCGCGCACCTTCGCCTTGTGTGCAACTACGAGCCGCAGGTTCAGCGATTGCATGAGTCTCGCAGTCGCTGCATTGATCCATCCGGCCACTATAGTGGGTACGTGCAATTGCGATGCCATCACGAGGATATTGTTGTGGTCATAGGGCGGAAGATTCTGATACACTTCCTTCTCCCCTGTCTGCGTGTCGATCAACAGATACCACACGGCATGCTCGAACTTCTGCGCCACCGGACTTTCCCACGAGGTTCCTTCTGCTGCGATAAGAACTTTCATGCTGTCCTCCGCCTAGTTGTTTTCACAGAGCACGGCCCTCTCCGCATCCCATTCTGAAACGTAGTGGAATACTTTGTTTCTGCCGGAGCGTTGAGCTTCGAACAACGCGTTCCGGGCCGCGGTGAGCAGCTTGTCCATAGACTTTCCGTTATCTGGATAAGCGGCCACGCCAATGCTTATCGTTGAGGCGATCTTCTGAGGTGTGAAGGGATGTTCTTCGACCGCGCGGGCAAGATTTCGTGCAAATGCTACTCCCTGTTCAAGGCCCGACTTTCCCAGCGTGATGATGAACTCGTCGAATCCGTACCGCCCGGCTGCATCGATGCTTCGAAGGTGGGTGGCCATGAGATCTCCGAGTTCCTTCA
>DPLS01000121.1:0-2121 GCA_003541875.1 Bacteroidota bacterium
TGCGGAATGATCCACACTTCGTTGACCGGCTGAAGCGTAAGCACCTGATTGCCAGTTGCAATTGCCCCCGCAAGGGAGTCAGCATCAAACTGAGCCTGCTGCAAACCATATAGTGCCCTCGCTTGAATGTCTGCGTTCGCTCCTGCTTTCTGATAGCTCTCCTTGAACAATTCAACCGCACGAGCCTGGTTCTTTTGCGATAACTCATTGCCCGCTTTCACAATGAGCACCTCTGCCTCCGTGAGTGGACGTTGAAGGAGTTCCTGAGACCGCCTGTAATTGTACTGATCCCAGAAGCGATTCTGTGCGTCCGGTTCTCTGGTGCGCCGATAGAACTCGAGAGCGGCAGATCTATCCCCCGCAATCTCACAAGCGATACCAGCCCGTAGATTGGTCTGGTTCGGAGTCTTTTCATTGTTGCGGGTAAACTGGAAGTATAACAGCGAGTAAGTCCGGGCGTTGGCAAAATCGTTCAGAGTGTAATAGATACTTCCGAGTGTGCTGTATGCGAGTTCCTCACCGTACCGTATTTTCTTGCGGTTGTTCAGATCGATCGCGGCACGTGCAGCAGTCATAGCCTCATCATAGTTACGGAGCCGGTGTTGCCATGCGGCGTACAGAACCATGAACAATGTGTTCTCCGGATATTCAGTGCGCAATTCGTTCAGATACCGCAGGGCCGAATCTTGACGCCCCTCGGCAAACAGAAACTGTGAGAGGAAGAGTTTCGCTTCCGTTCTCGTATAGATTCCCTTTTCCGAGGCAAGTCTCAACGACGTCAGACCTCCTTCCAGATCACCCTCAAACCCGAGAACGGTGAGTATCCATTTCATCGACTTCGGGATTTTGGCCATTAGGTAACGGAAGAGCCCGAACCCCATATGCGCATCGTAGAGTTTGGGATTCTCCCTGACCGCCTCCTCAAGAAGCAAATACCCTTTCCGGCCGTCCTTAACGGCTTTGAGAATGGAGCCACTCGCCTGATACGCCAAACCGCGATATCCGTAGATGCCGCCGAGGTAGAACTTGGTGGTGGCGTCCTGCTCATTCTGGTCGAGCAGAGGTTCACAGATCTCAATGACCTTCTCAGACTCGTCGAAGAAGGAAGTCAGCTCTTTCTCGTTGCGGTTCAGACTGTACAAATAGAAGTGCGTCATGCTCTGAAAGAAGGGCCCGCGAGGGTCGCCCGGCGCCAGATGACTGACCGAATCAAATGTCTGCACGGCACTATCGACTTCGAGGCGATAGAGTTGATGAATACCGCAGATGGTAAGATCGTGAACCCTGCCCCAGTCAGGTGATTCGGCACGAATGCTTGAAGTGTAAAGGATGAGGAAGATGAGGACAGAAAGATGTCTCGCGGCATTACAATTCATAATTGTTGTGTGATAATCGTTTGTTGATGCAATTGTGACCTTTTCCTACCTCGGCTACTTTTGAACCGTCGGGACATATGCTTTCATCTCAACAGAATCAGTTTCTTCGTTTGTGCAAACTCACCCGCCTGCAATCGATAGTAGTACACCCCGCTCGCCACGCTTCCCACACTCCACTGCGCCGCATACGTTCCCGCGACTTTCTCCTCGTTCACCAATGTCGCAACCACTTGCCCAAGCGTGTTGTAGACTTTCAACTCAACGCGCCCACTCTTCGGGAGAGCAAATCGGATCGTCGTGCTCGGGTTGAAGGGGTTGGGAAAGTTTTGTTCAAGGGTAAACCTACGGGGAATGCTTCCAGACGTGGTCTCATCAACGTCGGTGGATGTTTCATGCATTGTCATGTTCGTCATTCCACTCCTGCCATCGAGAGCATCAACCGGGAGGACTATATAGTAGTAGAGCTGTCCGCCAACAACACTGTCGTCGTTAAATACATAGACTGAATCTCTGAAATATCGGGGATCACGTCTTCCAACGGTATCAAGCTGCCGCCATGGTCCCAGAGGTTCCGGTGCTCTCATCACAGTGTACCTAGCAAAAGGCGCCCGCAAGCGAGGACCGGAGAACGACTCCACCTGTGGCCCCCAAGATATTTTGTTGACGACTCTTCCATGAACCGTATCCATACCGGAGAAGACACTTATCGAAGGTGAGGGAACAGGAATCGGTATTGTATTATAGT
>DPLS01000121.1:2456-2783 GCA_003541875.1 Bacteroidota bacterium
CAGGGGTTGTCCCGTGTATATCTGGATCGCCCGGTCTGCCACATCCCGTATCGACACAACATCTGGGTTGACGTACCATGGCAAGGGATGAGTCTGGAGGTAGTCGCTCCCGATCACTGGTGGTGTACCAACATTTGGATACGTCAACGACTTGTACCAACTTGGCACCGGATGCAGGCCGGGGGCGGGCTCGTTTCGGATGCCACCACCAAGATCGCTGTAGATACTGTCGCTCGCCACACCCGCACCATAGCCGACTACTTCAGCGAAAGCAAATCGCATCGTTTGACCAGCAGGAAGAGTGTAAGGCCCGAAGCCGTACCCATG
>DPLS01000009.1:0-2963 GCA_003541875.1 Bacteroidota bacterium
AGTCGTAACACTTGGCCGTCTTCGTATAGCCCAGCTGGGAGACTTTGCCGTGGTATGTATCGAAGTACGTCTTGGCAATGTCCTCGTGACAACGTCCGCATTTGGTCATGATGTCCAACTTGAATCCGGATTCGTCGGCACGGCTGATCGTGTGAGCACTATGACAATCACTGCAAATGGGGAGCGGTTTGTCGGTCTTCCCTACTTTGAGGTGATGTATACTCTTCTCGAACTGTTCCTGGATACCATGATGACACCGTCCACACGTTGCAGGGACATTATTCGGATTGACGCTTGACAATGAATCGGACTTTGGCAAAACGCTGTGGGCAGTATGGCAGTTTGTGCATGTGGCAGTCACAGTAAGACCACTTTTCATCAAGCCCTTGCCATGAATGCTCTCGGTGTAGTGCTCGATGATTTCATGTTGGCCCCCAGTGTATCGCATAGCCGCCTTTTTCCCTTCGCGATGGCACTGGGCGCACAGTCGCGGGATGTTCGTGGGAAACGTCGGCGACACTGGTTCGAGTTTCCCTTTTACAGCATGCGTCCCGTGACATTCTTTGCACGTCGGACCGTTCGGATCGTTCTTTGCCACGAGCTTCCCGTGCATGCTTACCTGATACTGCTGACCGATTTCTGCGTGGCACGAAGCACAATCAACCTTCTTTGTTATCGTCTCGCACGGTCGCACACGCGAAGCATTTACCTCGGAATGGCACTGGCTGCACGCGGTCTTCACATGACGGGAATGGCTGAGATCATCAACCCGCACAACAAGCGAACGCCCGTCTTTGGATGCATGGACATCCTCCCGCTCATGGCAGCGCATACAGTCTTTGTCCGCCATGCCTTGGGTGTAGAACACTTTCCTCACCTTGTGGGGCTGGTGACAGTCGATGCACGCAGGCAACATGTGGGCTTGCTTCTCCCACAGCTCCCCCTTGATCACTTTGCGATGGACGACCTCAATGCGACCATGGCATTGCGTGCATGTTGCAGCGATGTTCTTTCGTGCGATAGACGAAGCTGGATCTGTATGTGGAAGAATAGAATGGGCCGTATGACATGAAGCGCAATTGGGCGCAACGATAAGACCCTTCTTGAAAAGAGCTTCGCCGTGAATGCTCTCCGAGAAATTCTCAAGGATATGATCTTGATGGATAACCCCTCGTTTCGCCACGGGCGCACCCTCCTGGTGACACTTGCCGCACAAGAACGGAACTTTCAGTACAGACACAGGCGAGCGTGGATCCTTAACCGGAAGTATATCATGGTTGCTATGGCAGTCTTTGCAGTGTGGTGCCAGCGGGTCGCCTTTTGCGATGGCCTTCCCGTGCAGTGACTTCGCGTGGAGTGCTTGTTCCTGAGTGTGGCAAGACCCACAGTCAACCGGCGCAAGGTCTTCGTCATGCGGGAATTCTTTTCCAGCAAGGTCTGCGTGGCAGGCAATACACTGCAAGGATGAATGGACGGAGCCTGCGAATTTCTTCTCGTCAACGTAGACGGAGATCGTACGCCCCTTGCGTTTCCCTGTTGCTTCCTTGTCACCGTGACAGGCCAAGCAGTCGGTGTTCTCCTGGGCGATTGCCGGCATTGCGATCACCAACAAGACAGCAAAGAGAACTGTCACAAGTGCCAATTGCCGCTCGATGCTCATTACTCGTATACTCTCACCCTTGCTGTTTGCCCTTAAGCACTTCCTTCGCCACCTTCTCTTCGTCCAAACCTGCCTCACTCTTCATCTCTGCGAGTTCCTGCTGCCGCAATTGGTCAAGCTCCCTCGGATGCTCTTCCAACATTTCCTCTTCGGTGAGAGTCCCCTTCCAGAATGCGAGGTTCAAGGGATATGTATCAGGATTGAAGATAACAAAATAGAAATGCCAGACAATGATCGCTAATGTTGCCAACCATGCCTCGTAATAGTGAATCGTCCGTGCGACGTCCCACCCAAGTTTTGTCAGGAGACCAATAAACGTATTGTCAAACCACAGGACAAACCCCGTCGCGGCCATCACGATGGTCCCCCAAATCAGCGCCCAGTACTCAGCCTTCTCGATATAGCTGAAGCGGCCGAACGCCGGTTTGTTTGTCGAGATCCCCAAGTTGTACTTCAACATTCCCACAACCTCTGAGACGTCAGACCGCTCCGGCAACATATCACGAAGCAACTGCTTACCGCGTGGCACAAAGAAGATGTAGTACACGTGATACAGACTTGCCACCACCATGACCACTCCGGCTACCCGATGCAGAATTCCGCGCAGTTCAAACATCACCGGACTGATGTCGCGTATTGGCGCAACCCACCACGCATCAGGAAACTTCAACGCAAAACCTGTCAAGACCAGCGTTGTGAAGCTGACTAGTAGCAAGCCATGCTGCGTCCTTTCGCTCAACGACATCCGCAGGTAGAGCCGTTGTCCCACCTGATGATGCTTGATGAGTCCACGGCGGAGCATCAGTTGACGTTTGGATTTCTTGATAAAGTCAAGGAGGTTATGGAAGAACATACCACCGATGGTAATCACGATGAGCACGATGTAACCAGTTGCCACGACATACAACAACTCATCCTGGCCCGATGTTGCTATCACATGCACGGAACCCTTCGTGAAATTCTCATTGGCACCGGGGTGGCAGGTACCGCATGTTCGCACAAGGTTCTTAGGATGGATTCTCGATGTTGAGTCATTTGATGGTTTGATGTCGTGTACCCCGTGACAACTCGCGCAATTGGCTACTTGCACCGAACCTGCTTCCCCGGCCAAGCCATGGTAGCTGTCAGCAAAGCTCTGGAAGCGGTCGCTCGCCAAGCCGAATTTCTCGGTGAGCTTCACTGACGCGTGGCATGGCGAGCATACTTTTACGGAGATATTTTTGGCCGAAACGGGCGATCTCTCATCTTTGGGAGAGAGAATGTTGTGCTCGCCATGGCAATCGGTGCAGACCGGCACATCGGG
>DPLS01000009.1:3215-3379 GCA_003541875.1 Bacteroidota bacterium
GCGGTTACACCCGCAGCAATTGCCTTGCCGTGAATGCTGTACTTGTACTGCTCCTCAATGTCATTGTGGCATCGGCCACACGTCGCTGCAATATGTTTCTTCGTAACTTTGGAAGAGGGGTCAGACCCTTTCCTCATCTCATGACTGCCGTGGCAATCGATGCA
>DPLS01000341.1:0-152 GCA_003541875.1 Bacteroidota bacterium
TCTTCAAGATTGATGCCGCCGAACGTCGGCTCAAGCATCTGGACTGCTCGAATGATTTCGTCCGAGTTATGAGAATTCAATTCGATGTCGAACACATCGATATCGGCAAACCTCTTGAAGAGGACCCCCTTCCCTTCCATCACCGGCTTGCC
>DPLS01000341.1:456-4020 GCA_003541875.1 Bacteroidota bacterium
GCGACGAGGTTCCCTTTCGCAGTGTACAGATACGCATCTTCCGGATTCTTCTCTATCTCCCTGCACGGTTCAGCTACACCGGGGGTATATGCGAGCGAGAGATCGCGCTGGGTCTGGCATGACTTTGATGGAATAACCTCAATCTTTCCCTTCCGCCCCTGCGAATGGTAATCGAGTGCTTCTTGTTTCCGTATCATTGATCTGTTCCTTTCAAATTGTCTTTGGGGTCGTTCCCAGTTGTCCTACTACCGCATCCCGCTCATCCCCGTCAATGATGAACGGTGGATCGCCAATCATCGCCTTAATCGTCCATTCCTCTTGACGCACGAAGTGCGCCTTTCTCGCCTCGCACGGTTCAACACGGCACGACGGGCAGTACTTCTCAATACATGGATCTAGATGAATCAAAGTTGTTGCATAGTCCTGTAGTTCTGCAGCAATCTGTTTCACGACAAGACCCTGGAATGCATGTGCCTCCTCAACCGTCCAATAGAACGGGATGATGAGGTGGAAATCGAGGTTATGCATGCGTCCTGAACGCATGATGCGCAGATGGTGGAGATTAATCCATTCCGGAGTTCGTGTCCGTCTGACGATATCGCCAAACTTCACCAGCGTCTCCTGATCGGACTCGTCCATCAAACCACCGACAGACACACGCATCAACCTATAGCCAGCCACCAATATGTTGACTGCAACGGCAATTGCCACCAGCGGATCAAGAATCTTGATGCCCGTTAAATAGACGAGGCCAAGTCCGGCAACCACTCCAAAACTCGTATAGGAATCTGTAAGAACGTGCTTGCCGTCGGCTACGAGAGTGAGCGAGTTGGTCGCCTTACCACGGTTGATCAGGAACCAACCGAGCAGCAGATTCACGATAGATGCAGCCAGAGTGAGCAGCATCCCGGTATCGAGAGCAACCAGATCCCTTCCGAAGATCAGATCCCGCACCGCTGCATAGATGATCGCAATCGCAGCGATGACGATGAGCCCGCCTTCCATTCCTGCGGAAAAGAACTCTACCTTTCCATGGCCATATGGATGCGACTCGTCTGCCGGACGGGAACTGACGACAACGCTGTAAAGAGCAATTGACGTTGCAAATACATGGACGATCGACTCCAGTGCATCTGAAAGGATCGCCGCGGAGTGCGTCAAGAAATATGCGGTCCCCTTCAGCGCAAGCATGCTGAATCCCACTACAACAGAGATCAGCGCGGCCTGTTTCCGAAGACGGTGGTCTCTTTCTTCGTCCGCTGTCATTTGTCAGGCAACGGCTGCTTCACGCTTTCGCTTCTGCAGATGCAAGGCCTTCTGTGCAATATGCTCTGCGCTTACTTCGAATTCCTTAATGAGTTCCCACGGAGCACCGGAATCACCGAATCGATCTTTCACGCCAATTGCACCTGTGATCACCGGGTGTCCGTACACCTCTTCGCTTGCAGTGATAACGTTGCTGACCGGCCAAGCAAGTGCACCGATCTGATGCTCTTCAGCGGTCAGCACGATACCGGTCTCTTTCGCCGCACGAATGATCGCCGCCTCGTCAAGGGGCTTCAATGTATGCATGTTGATGACGCGAGTTTCGAGACCCCTCTCCTCTTTGAGGATGACAGCAGCTCTCATGGCCTCTGGTACCATTGGACCACACGCAATAATGGTAAGGTCCTCGTCCTCGTTCGCAAACTTGGAGGCAGGCACCGTATCGAACGCATCGACGAAATTCTCTGCCTTCCTCCTCAGCCTGATGACGTTTGCCTTCCCGAATTCGAATGGCGTCGCTGCAGCCGAGACAATAGGCGTCGCTTCACGTGCAAATCGGATGTACTTGGGACCAATATACTTCAGGAGAAGAAAATCAGTCGCCTTCTTGGTCTCAACAATATCACACGGAACGACAACCGCCATATTGGGCAATCCACACATTGCAAAGAGATCCTCGAGTGCCTGGTGCGTTGCTCCGTCTGGCCCGACCGAAACACCACCGTGCGCGCCGGCAATCATGACATTGAAATTCCCGTAGCAGATCGATGTCCGGATCTGATCGAGATTGCGGGCGGCAGCAAACGTCGCATACGTTCCGAACACCGGCAGCTTGCCTTCTTTTGCCAACCCGGCTGCGGCAGACGTCGCCGATTGCTCGGCAATCCCCATGCTGATCCAGCGAGGCTTTCGGTTCGGTTTGCCAGCATAGAAGTCGCTGATGGTAATCGATCCCGAGATATCGAGGCCGAGGCATACAATTCGCTCATCATCTCCATGCTCGGCAAGCGATTGACCAAATCCTTTTCGGGTCGGCTCCATCTTTACCGGCATGGTGCCCGGCACGTTCCACCAATAGTCGCGCTTGAACTTCGGCATTTTAGCCGTGAGCTTCTCGCCGATCGTCGCCTGGTACCTGGCGGCATGCTTCAGCAACTCTTCATACGGTACCTTCTCGAGAACACGCAGTTCAGTCAGACCCTTAATCATTTCATCGCGGTTAGGAGTTTTCCCATGCCATCCAGCAACATTCTCCATGAAGCTAACGCCTTTGCCTTTCACCGTTTCAGCAAGAACAAGGAGCGGCCGGCCAGAACCATCAGGCTTCGTGCTCAATGCATCGACAACCTGCTTCATATCGTGGCCATCTATCCGGACAACACGCCAGCCAAAGCTCTTGTACTTCTCTTCAAGCGGATCAACACCCATCACTTCCGAAACCGGACCATCTATCTGCAACCGGTTGTTGTCTATGATCCCTACAATGCCGTCAAGTTTGTAGTGAGCTGCTTCCATAGCAGCTTCCCAAATCTGACCTTCCTGTTGTTCACCATCCCCCATGATGCAGAAGGTTCGGAGCTGCTTGTTGTTAAGTCGGCCGGCAAGAGCAATGCCCACTGCAATGCTCAGTCCCTGGCCAAGTGAGCCCGTTGATACTTCGACACCGGGGAGTTTCAACCAGTGCGGATGCCCCTGGAAAGGGGAGGAGAGTTTGCGCAGCAGCATCACGTCCTCCAGCTTGCAGAAACCTGCAAATGCCAACCCGAGATAGAGGCTTGGTGCCTTATGACCTGTTGACCAAATGATCCGGTCGCGATCCTCCCAGGAGGGATTCTCAGGATCATGATTGGCGATCTTCAGATACAGTGCCGCAGTGATATCCATAATGGAGAGTGTTCCACCAGCATGACCCGAGCTTGCCGCACAGAGTGAGACAAGGTTGTAGCCTCGCATCATGCGAGCGGTTTCAATGAGGTCTGCTACAGCATATTCGCGTCGTGGTCGGAGAGTCTTACTGTTGAAAAGTGACATAGGATTACGTTTTCATTTGTACGAATGCAGCGCCTTTACGTAGTTCGCCCTCTCGAATGCAGACGGATCAGCGACAGCCTTCTGGCTCATACTTCCCTTCATTTGTTGTATGGAGATATACTCATGCTCGAGCATCCAATGGTGCAAGTCTGAAAGCACCTGAGCAATATGCTGGGGACCGTTCTTCAAGAGAGCAGAGCACATCATCGTAACATCTGCACCGGCCATCACCATCTTGATGACATCCTGTGCCGTGTGTATTCCGCT
>DPLS01000341.1:4344-7037 GCA_003541875.1 Bacteroidota bacterium
CCGCATCGAGTTGGAGGAACTCAACACCACATTGGGTTTCACCTCCAACGTTTCAAGGTCGATATCGGGCTGATAGAAACGGTTGAACAACACCAGTCCATCTGCACCAGCGGTTTCCAGACGCTTTGCCATGTGCGCCATCGAACTGAAGAACGGACTTAGCTTCACGGACACAGGAATTGTCACTGACTGCTTTACCGCGTGCAGCACTTCGAGGTAGCGATCTTCAACATCACTTGCGGTGATATCTGGGTCCGTTGGGATATAATAGACATTCAGCTCAAGTGCATCAGCACCAGCTTCTGCAATCTTGTTAGCGTAGCCAATCCACCCGCCAGTGGAAATGCCGTTCAAACTCCCAATCACCGGAATGTCCAACGACTGTTTCGCTTTTCGCACCAGATCAACATATTCGTCAGGGCCGATGTTGTACTCTCGCGCTTCCGGAAAGTAGGTGAGCGCTTCCGCGAAGCTCTCTTTTCCATAATTCAGGTAATGATCAAGCTCCGCCGCTTCGTGCGCAATTTGCTCTTCGAAGAGCGAATACATAACGATTGCCGCGGCGCCTGCATCCTCGAGCTTCTTCATACCATCGATAGTGTGCGACAAAGGACTTGCAGATGGCACAATGGGATTTCTTAGTTTCAAGCCAAGGTATGTGGTTGAGAGATCCATGATGTACTACTCTTGTTAGATGGTGGATAGATTGTTTACAACGTCGTCCGATTGTCGGATCGTTATTTGTCGAGAACCCGTGCGAGGAGCAACAACTCCGGGTCGATAGGTTTCTGCACTCCTACAACTTCGCTGAGGGGTGTTGCAGTAACGGCTCCCTTCAACATTCCAACCAGCGCACTTTCCTCGCCATTCGCCAGGGCCGCAATGGCTCCCGCACCAAGTCGGGTTGCCAGAATCCGATCATACGCAGTAGGTGCGCCGCCCCGCTGGACATGCCCCAGTGTTGTTGATCGTAGATCGAAGCCCACGCGGGCGCTGTGCTCTTTGAAGTAACTCACCAATGCCTCAGCATTGTACTTCGCCCCCTCCGCCACAACAACGAGGGCATGCGCTTTGCCGCGCTCATAGGCTGCGCGTAGTCCCTGCGCCACCTGTTCAGGCGTCGTTTCTATCTCGGGCACAACAACTACCTCAGCACCGCCGGCAATGGCAGTCATAAGGGCGAGATAGCCACATTTGCGTCCCATAACTTCAACGAGAAACGCACGCATGTGCGACGAGGCGGTGATCTTCAGTCGATCGATCGCTTCGAGAGCGATATTGAGCGCCGTGTCAACACCGATGGTGATGTCGCTTCCGACAAGATCGTTGTCAATAGTTGAAGCCACACCGACAACGGAGACACCCATTTGTGAGAGCGCAAAGGCACCAGTTTGTGATCCGTTCCCCCCAATCACTACGAGTCCGGTAATATCCCGCTGCCGCAATTCGCGCAGCGCGGCCATGCGACCTTCTTCCGTCTGAAACTCCAAGCAGCGTGCACTGCCGAGTATCGTCCCCCCCTGCTGGATAATGCCGCCTACGGACCGAGCATTGAACTCCTGGAAGTTCCCCGAAACCAATCCGGCATAGCCACGTTGCACACCGAACACTTCCCACCCTTGTTCGAGAGCGCAACGCGTGACTGCCCTGATTGCTGCATTCATACCGGGCGCATCACCCCCCGATGTCAAGACAGCTATCCGTTTCATCTTCCGCTTACCTCACTTTAAGACATCAATTGTGCGAGACCTGAGGTGCAGGCTTGGTGGAAGCACCGTTCCCTTCCTTCGCCATCTCTTCGAGCACTTCCCATCGTCTATTCACGTCTTCTTGTGCAAGAACCATCAGTTGCTTGGCGGCTTCCGGATCGCTCTTCGTCAACATCTTATACCGCGTTTCAAGATATGCGTAGTCGGAGAACTTGATCTTCGGTGCCTTGGAGTCAAGCTTCAATGGATTCTTTCCTTCTTTAAGCAGCATCGGGTTGTAGCGGCCCAACGGCCAGTGACCACTATCGACTGCCGCTTTCTGATTCACCATCCCTGTCGTCATGTTGATGCCGTGTGCTATGCAATGGCTGTACGCAAGGATTATTGATGGGCCATCGTACGCCTCTGCCTCGAGGAACGCACGAATGGTTTGCATGTCATTCGATCCCATGGCGACTGCAGCAACATACACGTTCCCGTATGTCATCGCAAGCAGACCGAGATCTTTCTTTGCTCGCGGCTTCCCACCCGCGGCAAACTTGGCCACCGCTCCGCGTGGTGTCGACTTGGACATCTGGCCACCCGTGTTTGAATAAACCTCTGTATCCAGAACAAGAACATTGACATTTTCTCCCGAAGCGAGAACGTGGTCGAGTCCTCCATAACCGATATCATATGCCCAACCGTCACCACCAAACATCCAAACCGATTTTTTGATAAAATACTGTTTCAAAGCCAGCAGCTCCTTAGCGATATCTGCCTTTGTGGCTTCAAGTAACGGAATTACTTTTGCCGATGCTTCTTTCGACAAATGAGCGTTGTCCTTACCGGTTAACCATAGGTTGCAAGCTTCTTTAAGTTCAGCGCTGAAATCACCTGATACTATTTGCTGCATTTTTTCAGCAATACGGTTACGCATTTTGTTTACAACCAAAGCCATACCGAATACATATTCGGCATTGTCTTCGAACAGCGAATTGTTCC
>DPLS01000124.1 GCA_003541875.1 Bacteroidota bacterium
CCCAAGGTGTTCCTGTTCGATGAGCCACTTAGCAATCTGGATGCCAATCTCAGAGTTCAGATGCGCACTGAGATCTCCCGCTTGCATCGCACATTGCAGACGACGATGATCTATGTAACGCACGACCAGGTCGAAGCAATGTCAATGGGTGATCGGATTGTTGTCATGAAAGATGGCATCGTTCAGCAAGTCGACACACCAATGAACATCTATCACCATCCCGCGAACAGGTTTGTTGCAGGTTTCATCGGTAGCCCTACAATGAACTTCATGCATGGATCGATCAGGCGGGACGGGCAAACTGTTTTCCAACAAACAAAATCGCCGCTCACTGTTCCACTACCGGTGTCGCTGCAGGAGAAACTTGAGGCGTACCCCCGCGCCGATGTCACGTTGGGTATTCGGCCTGAACACATCTTCTCGCATCAACCTCCAAACATAGAGCACATCGTTTCCTTCACGGCAAATGTCGAAGCTGTCGAGCCAGTTGGCAACGAAGTGTTCGTCTATTTTTCGACGGGCACGGACACACAGTACGTCGCACGATTTGCAGCTGACGCACTGCCTGCCGTGGGCAAGTCGTTCCAATTGCTATTGGACACGTCAAAGATTCATCTCTTCGATAAAGAGTCAGAACAGGCGCTCTGACCATTGTTCACAACTGTCCTCAATTGCATCAACGCAAGAGGCGTGGCTAGCTGAGCCGCGCTTCCATCAAGAACAATTCTGGGGCCTACTTCTTCTTCTGCGTCTTGTAGTTGTCCAACTGAATCGACTTCTTCGCCGCACGGGTGTCCTTACTCTCACCCTTCAAAGTGTCGGCGTAACTGTCCAGCCTTGACATCTGTTCTTGAATTGCCGCACCACCGACGACGGACATGGCGGCGGCAGGCGATGCATTGAGAATCTGTTTGGCTTCCCTCAGAGACTGTTCGGCCTCCTCGGGTCGGCCCTCATCAATCGCCGTCATCGCCTTCTCCACAGTCCGGGTCGACAGTGCAATGTCAGCTTTGGCTTGTGTATCCCAATCTTTGTTCTTTTCGATCGCCGCAACATCACGCGTGTAGTGGATGTACACCGTGAACCGTGGTTCTATCTCCAATCGCATTCGCTCTGAATCACAGCGGAGTACTCCAGTTGCAGCGGTGAGTGTTCCGGTGCCTTCAGGAATTGAGAGCTCAACGGTGAATTCCCGACGGTCGTTGGCATAGAGATCTCCAACTGGGATGACATACTTCATCCCGTCGCCGTGATGCTCGCACCCGATCACGTCACTCACTACCACTCCGCGACCAAGAGTTAATTCGATAGAGGCATTCTGAGCAACCACACACGAGAGGGTATTCATCTCCCTGCTCATGATCGAGGCAAGGCTGTGAGGACTCTCGATATAGTAGTAGTTACCACCGCCGGCTTCCGCCAGTCCGACCATGAGATTCTCGTTGTACTCAAGTCCTACGCCCATTGTTGTGAGCGAGATGGACTTCCCACGGCATCTTCTTGCGATCCTTTCCAACTGATGTTGGTCCGTGATGCCTTGATTTGCAAGGCCGTCTGAAAGAAGGATCACTCTGTTCACATACTCCTTCCTCAAGTTCCGTTCAGCTTGCCGGAAGCCCTCCATCATTCCACCCCCCAAGTTGGTAGAACCCCGCGGATAGATCCCATCAATAAGCCGCTTCAGAGCCGTCTTGTTCTCAACTCGGCGCGCTGCGAATAGAACCTCGATCACGTCATCGTAAATGATGAGGGAGAACATGTCATCACTCACCAATTGATCGATGAGTCCATGGAGGGCTTGTCGCGCGTACTCCATTTTTCCCGCGTCAGCCATTGAGCCGCTGCGATCCAGCACAACAGCGACGTTCATTTGTCGACGGTCAGGACGGACGTCATCAGTCGCTAGCAGGGAGATCTGCAGGTACGCCGTTCCACCGTATGTCGAGATGTATGGACAATTCAGCTTGCCGTCAAGCGCAATGCGAGGAGATGTTGACGGAAACGACATCCCGAATGTGAATGGATTCAATGCAAGCGACCCGACGAAGACTGCGACTGCGAAACATGAGGTGTTCATGACTTCCTCCAGAATTTTGTTCTTCAAGTTCACTGTCACTACCATGCTTGACTCCCTACCACGAATATCGAATCGTATATGTCACAATCCGCTCCTGGTCCTTCCCGATCTTCACCGGGAACTTCAGAGTCGACTGGTCGACTTTCTCCCAGTCGGCACTCGCCTTGAGGATTTCCCACTGACTCCATCGCCAGGGGTGCTCGTACACCATCACCTCAACAGCTTCGTTCTTGTGGTTTCGAACTTTGATCTCAACGGTCTCCTCAACAACATGGCCGGCAGCATAGGACTTGAAATCCTTCTGCGCTCGTTCTCCAACAATGTCGAACGCATTACCGAGGTACAATTTCAATTCCTCATCCTTTGCGGTGTGGTCGATCTCGTCTTCACCAATGAATTGTTCCTTCCCTTCTTCATCACGTTGGTACACCCGAACCTTGCCTTTCGGCAATGGCATGCCGAGCCCGGACTTCTCGTCGTTCTTGAACGTCACAAAAACGCCCACCTTCGGATTCGATTGCTGCCCGAAACTGCCTTGTGAACGATAGGAGTAGTTGTTGTAGAACGATCTCCAGGAATCAGCCATGCCATCGTAGATGAAGACCTTCTTCGAAGTGACATCCCTTCCTGAAGTCAACTCGATCTGCTTCGTCTCGTTATTGTTCAGATTAGTGCGACGCTGAAGAGAGTACAACTTGTACTCAAACAAGTCAGTCTGTTTGAACTGTGGCTGTGATGCATCCATTGCCATTTCAGCTTTGGCGAAACCCATGCCTCTCTGGAATTGGTCCCGGACGAGATT
>DPLS01000209.1 GCA_003541875.1 Bacteroidota bacterium
GCGTTCTGCCAACCGTGACGGTCGGATGGGGGATGTTGGGAATAAGCAACAACGCGGCATGCAACTTCTCCTCAATACCCTTCAACTCATCATCAAGGGCTTTGATGTTGTCAGCCACGGTTTTCATTTCGGCGATCACGGCTGACGCGTCTTCGCCCTTGGATTTCATCCGCGCAACTTCGGCGGAGACAGTATTCTTCCGACTCTTGAGCGCCTCGCTCTTCTGAAGAAGCTGGCGACGTTGTTCATCGAGCTTCAGGATTTCGTCCACACGAGCGGGGTCTTCCCCTTTTCTCTGGATTCCCGTTTTCACGGCGTCGGGTTGTTCCCGAATAAATCTTATATCAAGCATAAGTCAACAGGTTCCATGTTATCGTTTACTGTGCGGCCCGCGACCGGACGATGGCAACGGGGCACTGTCCGGCATTTTCTTTGGCAAGCGGGAGAGCTGACTCTTCAGAATGAGCAGTCCTTGCTCAGTTGTTGACGGACGGTATCCCAACTCCACCTCCGCCTTCAACGTGATCAATCCGGATTTCATCGGGCGGGGGGCAGGCTGGTTCAGTTGCGCAGTTTTGATGGGAATGATCAGGCTGGGTTCAAAGCTGAAAACATGCGCCAACCGCAAGGCAAAATCGTACCGACTGATAATGTCCCTCCCGGCAAAATGGTATATGCCCGACTTTCCCAGTTCGATGGCATTCACCAACCCCTGCGCAAGATCATCCACAAGAGTTGGATTCCCGAACTGGTCATCGACGATTTTCACGGGGAGGTTCTTCTCAAGGTTCTCAATGAGCCAAATTGCAAAGTTCGACTTCACGTTGATGCCGGTGCCGTAGAGAACCATTGTGCGGGCGATGAAGTAGTCCAGGCCGGACAGAAGCAGTGCGTTCTCGCTCGCCAGCTTGGTCTTTCCGTAGTAGCTCAGCGGTTCTGGTCGCGCCGTCTCATCGTACGGGCCAGACTTCCCATCGAAGATGTAATCGGTGGAGATATGAAAGATCTTGGAATTGTTCTTCCTCGCTGCCTCGATAAGATGCTCAACGCCTTCGGTATTGATCTTCCAGGCGAACTCCCGTTCCTTTTCGCAGGCATCAACATTCGTCATCGCCGCACAGTTGATAATCACATCCGGCTCGACCGCATGGACGACTTTCTTTACGTCCTTCTTCGATGTAATATCAACCTGCACGTAGTGGGCGCTGTTCAAGTGAACCACCGGAACCGGCTCAACTGAGCACATCGTCACTTTGTGGGCGGAGCCGCGCACGAGGAATTCGGTCACCTTTTGTCCGAGGAGGCCGTTGCTGCCAACCACCAGAGCGCGCTTCACGTTCACCGCAAACTCTCTTCCAGGGCTGTCGACGCCGAGGTCTTCTCATCCCGGTACTTGATGATGATGGGAGTGGTCAGGGACAACTGCTCACGGTGTGCCCACTCTGTTGTCAGCGGACGGCTTCCCGGCACAACGACGGCGTTCTCCGGGATGCAGAGCGGAGCGTCACCCTGCCTGCGATACACTGCGCGCTTCACGACATCGTACACTGGCGTGGCACCAGTAAGGATGACGCCGGCACCAATCACCGCTCCTTGCTTCACGATCGTTCCTTCATAGATCCCGCAACTTCCTCCCACAAGCACATCATCTTCAACAATCACCGGCAGCGCTCCGACCGGCTCAAGCACGCCACCAATTTGCACGCCAGCACTCAAATGCACCCGTTTGCCAATCTGCGCGCACGATCCAACGAGAGCATGGGAATCAACCATCGTGTCCTCGTCAACATACGCGCCAACGTTGATGTACATTGGCGGCATGCAGACGACACCTTTCGCAACAAACGCACCATCACGGATCGCAGAACCACCCGGTACCTCGCGTACACCATCCGAGAGCGAAAGGTTCTTCAACGGATACGTATGCTTGTCGAAATACCTGAACTGATTGTTGATGGATACATCCACCAGATCACCCAGCCTGAAGCCAAGCAAGATCCCTTTCTTCACCCAATGATTGACCACCCATTGGGTGTCCATTTTGGAGGCTGCCCGCACTTCACCGCGGTTCAGGAAGAACTTGAATTCGTTGAAGGTCTTCAACGCGCGATCACGATCAACCACCGCAGCATCCTGCTCAAACAGATTTTCTATGTCAGTCTGAAGAGACATCTCAGGCAACGCTCATGGGTTGTTAGGGTTTGAGAAGGTTCAATTCCTGAAGCGCGTCTTGAATCTTCGGACGGTTCGCATCGCTTAACGGGGTAAGCGGCAACCGGAGCTGGTTCTCGATCATCCCCAGCATGTTAAGTGCGGCTTTCACGGGAATCGGGTTGGACTCGACGAAGTTGACATTCATCAGTTGGAGAAGCCTGTAGTGGAGTTCACGCGCCTTCTCCCATTTCCCTTTCAGTGCAGCGCGCACCATGTCGGAGAACATTTTGGGGACTTCATTCGAAATCACCGACACAATCCCATCTGCGCCGAGCGCAACAAGTGGTAGCGTCAGGTTGTCATCCCCCGACCACACGCCGAACCCCGAAGGACGATGGTGCAGTATCTCCATGATCTGTCCGAAGTTTGCAGATGCTTCCTTCACGCCCGCCAGGTGTGGAATCTCCTCGGCGAGCTTCAGTGCCGTCTTCGCATCAATATTGGATGCTGTTCGTCCGGGCACATTGTAAATAACGATGGGGATATCCACCGCATCGGCAATGGCGCACATGTGTTGGTATATTCCCTCTTGCGTCGGCTTATTATAGAAGGGGGCCACCGTCAGGATTGCGTCGGCACCGCTTTGTTTCACCTGCTTCGCAAGGGCAATGGCTTTCGTGGTCGAGTTGCTGCTCGCGCCGCCAACAACGGGGACACGCCCGCGCGCCTGGTCAACAACGGTTTCGACAACAAAGGCCTGTTCGGTTTCAGAAAGGGTTGCTGCTTCCCCTGTACTCCCTGCCGGCACAAGCGCCTCCACCTTTCCCTTGATCTGATATTCGACAAGTTCACGCAGGGCGTGTTCGTCCACCGCGCCATCTTTCTTGAATGGCGTAACCAAAGCCGTTGCTGTACCTTTGAAGAGCAGTCTTCGTTTCATGTTACCCCTTTGGAGTTAACCGCCAAGATGCCAAGGCACAAAGAAGAAATTGTTGTTCTGAGATATCATCGTTCTCTTCGCGTCCTAGCACCTTCGTGGCAACACTGTTGAGTCTATGGAAGAATCACGTCGCGCATCGTGTAGAAACCCTTTTTACCTTTCAACCATTCAGCAGCAACCACGGCACCCAACGCAAATCCCCTCCGGCCCTTTGCCCGATGCACAAGCTCAATCGAATCACACTCTGAATCGAACAGAACCGTGTGTGTTCCGGTTACGTTGCCAATTCTCGTGGAAGTAACATGCAACTGATGCGGCTTGATCTGTCCGTGTGACGTTTCGTGAAGCAGCTCCGTCTTTCGTTTCATCGACTGAAGGATGGTTGATCCCATCGAAAGCGCTGTCCCGCTGGGACTGTCTGCTTTGCCCTTGTGGTGCACTTCATGAATGGAAACATCATAGTCTGAGTACCTGTCGAACAGGCGCGACGCATCCATCACGATTTGCGAAAAGATGTTCACGCCGAGAGAGAAGTTGCTGGCATACAGGAAGCCGATCTTCTTCTCCTTCACCAGCTTCCTCACATGTTCAAGCCTGTCGTACCACCCGGTGGTTCCCACGACCATGCTCTTGCCGCAGTCCGCAACGGCTTCGATATTGTCCAGCGCCGCCGTCGGCACGGAGAAGTCGATGCAGACATCCACCCCTTTCAGTGAATCAGGGGTAATGCCGAGCCCGCCGGTGTTGTTCTCTTCGGTGATGATAGAGGCAACCCTGAGCCCTTTCTCTTTGGCAACGAGTTCCACTTCCTTCCCCATGCGGCCGTAACCGATGATCGCAATATTCAAGGAAACCTCCTTTGGTTCAATCGTGACACGGGAATCTCAAGCCGCAACAACAGCATCACGCAGACCTTTCAATCCCTCAACACCGATCTGTTGCACCTTTGCTGCCGCCACGCGGTTGGCAAACTCCGTGGCGGCAAAAAGGTCTTTGGTCTTCACATACTGCAGCAGGAATGCCGCGCCGAACACATCGCCGCAACCCGTAGCATCAAGAATATTGTCGAACTTGATTCCGTCAAATTGCTTTTGGAGCATCTTCTTGTGTTCATTGTAGTAGAGCGTCGCCCCCCGGTCACCTTTT
Organism: Bacteroidota bacterium; assembly: GCA_003541875.1. Classification (GTDB taxonomy): domain Bacteria; phylum Bacteroidota; class Ignavibacteria; order UBA10030; family UBA6906; genus UBA11986. The sequence continues at coordinate 4,241 of DPLS01000209.1, forward strand.
GTCACCACAATGCCCTTGACACCGAGCGTTAACAAATGTCCGGCAGTTTGCTGTTCGGTCAGCCGCTCGACTGCGAGGCCACCAATCTCTTCTTCGTTCAACTGCACGGTGTCATTCATGAATGCCCATCGCCGCCACGTCTCGACCGGACGGCGATACCGCTCATGGTCCGCCTTTGCACCTAGGGTCAGGCTATGATAGTCAAAGTGAATTGGGATGTTATGTGATCGCACCGCCAGCCGGATATGGTCAAGGGTTTCGATCGTAAGATCGAACCCCGAGATCATGTTGATGAGAATGCCATCCACCGAAAGATGACGCCGGATTTTCTCATACGGAATTGGCCTGGCGATGTCCTTCGAACACTCAATTCTGTTCTGTTTGTCCTTGTAGTAGAGATGGACTCTATTCGTCGGTTCCTCGAACCTGTAGATGCCGGAAGTATCAACATTAGGGAACCGTTTCAGTTGCTCAATAAGCGCAGAGTAATCGCCTTTGTGCACCCCGAATACCGGACAGATGAAGTCGGACGGTCTTGCGAGAAATGCCAACGCGGCAACGGCATAGTAAATTCCTCCATAGCTTTCGACCTCCGGCCCTTCTACGGGGTGAATAACATCGAGACAAAGATGACCAACAACAAGGAACTTCATAATGACAAGAACTCAATGGTAGAAAACGCTCTCTACACCTTCGCGGTGTACGGATAATCGCCTGCTTCACATTGCCGCCACAGGCCCTGACAGGAGAACCGGTTCTCATACAACGCACGGCCAATCACAACCGAGTCGACACCGACCTTCTCAAGCTCCTGCACCTCGAGCAGATCGTCGAGGCCGGAAATCCCGCCGGCGGAGGTGATGCGCATACCGGTCTTCTGGGCGAGTTCACGCAATACCCTCAGGTTGACACCCCGAAGCGTACCGTCGAGATGAATGTCTGTGTAAACGACCCGTCTGAAACCAAGCGCTTTGGCGTTCAATGCCACCGAGAGTGCCGTTAGCCCGGAGGATTCTGTCCACCCGTGCGTTGCAACGATTCCATTTAGCGCATCAATGCCGAGCACGACCTTGCTCGGACCATAGGTATCCACTACCCGCTTTGCTTCATCCGGATTCTCGATTAGCATCGTACTGATCAGCACGCGATAGACACCGAGCTCGAACGCTTGCTTCACTGCATCCACGCTCCGCAATCCACCACCAAGCTCGACCGGTATATCGACCGTGCTCACTATCTCACGGATGCAGTCAACATTCACCAACCGACCTTGTTTTGCCCCGTCAACGTCGGTCACATGCAGCGACTTGGCGTTCTCCTTCCGCCACAGTCGCGCCATTTCCGCAGGGTCATCAGAATACGAGTAGCCTTCGACACCCCGCACCATCTGGACGCAATGACCGCCCCTGATATCTATGGCAGGAATGATGAGCAACATGACCAAGTTGAGTGAGATGCGCCAAGCCAAAATGCACAAAAATCGTTTCATTTTCAACCAAGAAGCTTCCATTTGAGAGAGCATTTCTGTACCATTTCTCTGCGCGTGTTATCTGCTCAATAGTCAACAACGGAGTCCATGCCGGTCCGGAGATTCGTCGCACCTCTTCTTCTCACTCTTGGTGTCCTGTTCAACTCTCTGATTGCAGCACCCAAGCTCATCGTTGTCATAAGCATCGATCAATTCCGATACGACTACCTGACGAGATTCGGCGACTACTACGGTTCGGGGGGCTTCCACTACCTCTTGCAGAACGGGGCGTCGTTCTCAAACGCGACCTACAAGCATGCATTCAACATCACGGCCCCCGGTCATGCCGTTATCCTCACAGGAGCTTACGGCGACCGGAACGGGATCGCAACCAACTCGTGGTACGATCCAAGAACCAATCAAAAAGTGTACTGCGTCTCTGATAGCACAGTGTCCATCATTGGTGCGAAGGGGGCGGGACGCTCTCCAGCAAATCTCATCGTTCCGACATTTGGTGATGAACTGCGCCTTCATACAGGCTTCAAGAGCAAGGTTATTTCAATCTCGCAAAAAGACAGGGCGGCTATTCTCCTCGGTGGGAAAATGGCAAATGGTGTATTCTGGCTTATCGATTCCTCCTTCGTGACCTCAACCTGCTACATGACTTCGCTTCCCTCATGGGTCGAGAAGTTCAATGCGTCGGGAGTCGTAAACTCCTATTTTGGCAAAACCTGGGAGACGGTATTGCCCGACAATGCACATGCGACGATGGATATTGACGATGCATCGTATGAGGTTAGCTTCAGCACTTTCGGCAGGAGCTTTCCGCATCCCATCCGCGGTGACAGCGAGACTCACTTGACGCAATCATATTACCGCGCTGTGCTCACGAGTCCGTTCGGCGTGGACTTTCTCGCCCAATTCGCGAAAGCTGCCATCGAAGGAGAGCATCTGGGTGAGAGCCCATCTCCCGATCTTCTCTGCGTCAGTTTCTCATCTATTGATTATGTTGGGCATGACTTCGGGCCACACAGCCGGGAGATCCTCGAGATGGCTGTCCAGACCGATCGTATTCTTGGAGACTTTCTTAGGTATCTCGACGCTCGCATCGGCCTAAAGAATACTCTCGTCGTCCTCACAAGCGACCATGGGGTGACTCCAATTCCGGAGTACATTCGATCCCGCCACCCTACCGCCGATGTCGGGAGACTCTCTCACGCCAGACTACATGAATGCTGCAATGCAGCCCTCGCGCATTCGTTTGGCGCTCCAACCGGCAAGCAATCATGGATCAAACAGCTGATGGACGGAAACATCTATCTTGATCCTGATGTCATCCGGGCGAAGAATTTGGATCCGGACAAAGTTGCCACCGCGCTTGCAGATTCGTTAATGAATCTTCACGAGATCGCGCTTGCACTCCCGCGACAGACGATACTCTCATGTTCCAGCACCTCCGGGCTGGAAGCAAAAATGAAGCGCAGCTTTCATCCGAAACGAAGTGGCGATGTACTGTTTGTTCTGAAACCGTTTTTCTACATCGATGACGGCTCAGAAGGAGCGGAACATGGCAACCCGTACGAGCATGACGCGCACGTTCCTCTCATCCTTATGGGTGAAGGAATACGCGCCGGCACATATGCGACAGAAGCCAGCCCCGCAGACATTGGTCCGACGTTGTCTGCATTGCTCGGCGTGGAATTCCCAGCAGGGTGTGAAGGCCGTGTGCTTGTAGAAGCGTTGTTACTCCGGTAGTCGAAACACCATCTCTCAACCGACACCACTATGACTCTCATACATCATGCTGTACCTTCGCATAGCCCGGCATTCAGACGAAGGCGCTCTCTCAATTGGTTGACCCTCGGCTTCACGTATGCCGCCATGTATATGGGAAGGTACAACCTCTCGTTTGCCAACAAGGCGCTTTCGGACACTTACGGTTGGGACAAGACGCAGGTTGGCGCGATCATTTCGGCCGCGCTAACGATTTACGGCATCTCCGCTCTTTTCAACGGTCCGATCGCCGACAGGATTGGCGGACGCAAAGCAATGCTTATCGGGGTCTTCGGATCGGTAGTGTTCAATATTGCCTTCGGCCTGGGGGCATACGTCGGATTCCTCGGTACGGGTTCGCTACTTCTCGCATATTTCGCAACGGCGTGGTCGTTCAACGCATATTTCCAGTCATACAGCGCTTTGGCGCTGATCAAGGTAAACTCAGGCTGGTTCCACAGACGCGAGCGGGGGGTCTTCTCCGCCATCTTCGGCTCGATGATACAAAGCGGGCGTGCGCTGATCTTCGTTATCGGCGGCATTGCGGTCACCTTCCTTCCGTGGCAATGGGTGTTCTTCATTCCAGCCGGCATCATGCTTGGCATGGGCTTGATGACACTCGCAATCGTGCGTGACAGTCCTGAAGAAGTGGGACACCCCGGATTTGATACTGATGATGCCTCAAGTGGCGATACGGACACGGTGGACATGAAGTATTTGATGAAGAAGGTATTCACGAATCCCATCACTGTCACAATAGCAATCGCAGAGTTTTGCACCGGGTTCGTGCGTCATGGTTTTGAGCAATGGTTCCCTCGCTACATGCAGGAGGCACAGCACCTTGCGCTTGACTCACCTGTGTTCCAGAAGGGAGCACTCAGTGTCGTCCTTGCCGGCATTGCGGGTGCGTTCGCCGCTGGAACGATTTCAGATTGGGTATTCAAATCCCGCAGACCACCCGTCGCATTCTTTGGCTATTTCCTCCAGATCATTTGTCTTGCTATCGTTTGGATTTCGCCCAGCGTTGAATGGGTGATTGTCGCATTTGTTGTCAACTCTTTCGCGATCAGCATTGTGCATTCGATGCTCTCGGGAACTGCATCGATGGACTTTGGCGGAAGAAAAGCGGCGGCCAGTGCAACAGGCATGTTTGATGGAATGCAGTACATTGGTGGAGCCGCGGTTGGTGCCGGCATGGGGTGGATGCTGGAAAATTGGGGATGGGGGACGTGGGGACCGAGCATGATCGGCTTCTCGCTGATCGGAGCCTTACTCATGTTGAAGTTGTGGAATGCTGTCCCCACGACAACGTCGGGCAGCCACTAGAATGAACCACTAACATCCTAGGGTCAGGAATGGGCACAGTGAATGGCGGACAGGGCTGGTGGAGCACGGCGGAAGGAAGTACCAGACGGCTCATTCAGCTCTGTCTCGGCTATTTCGTTTTCTACGTCATCACCGGTGTCACCGTCAAGTACTTCACCGGCAAGCCGGAGCTTGGCTATCCCGGGATGCACGAGATTGAGTATTTGGTATACAACACCCTTGGCGGGAATCTGATCGCTCTTTCAGTTGCGGTTGCCTTGCGGTGGTATCGGCTCAAGTCGATCAGGTACATAAGCCTGGGAGGGTTCAAGTTCCCTCAGGAAATCCTCTACATCATCCCTTCAGGCATTTGCACAGCCGTCGTTATTCCAACGACAACACTGATGTACATGCTGCCGATCTCCGTCATGGTGGCAATGGTGATCATGCGCGCAAGCGTTATCATCATCAGCCGTATTGTGGATGCCGTACAGATCAAACAAGGAATACTGACCAAACACGTGTACGCCGAAGAAAACTATGGGGTCGTGTTTGCACTGCTCGCAGCCGCAGTGAACATCTTCTGGGTAGGACCCGGGGATTTTGACTTCGTTCATTCCCCGGCCGCGATGATCATTCTCGGGAGCTACATAGTTGCGTACGCGATCCGCATCTACATCATGAACTACTACAAGAACACGCGGCCAAAGGGAATGAAGCTCGACAACAATGGCTTCTTTGCGATAGAACAGATTGCCGCGACAACAACAATGCTCCTGGTGGGATATGCCCTCTTCAAATCACCCGACTGGTTCGACAGTGTAAATCCACAGATTGTCCTCTTCCGCAACAGCATCGCGAGTCCTGTTCCTCTTTGGGGATGGGCCGTGGTAGCCGGTTTCGCCTACGGCCTCGTGGCGTTTTTCTCTGTCTTCATCTTCATGTTCAAGGGGAGAACCGCAACATTTGCCGGACTCGTGAATCGGTTGACCTCCCTGGTGGCAGGAACAACTGCGACGATTGTGTGGTGGTTCGGATTCGGAGGGAAGTTCCCCAAGGTTCAGGATTGGCTTTCGCTCGTCTTCATCCTGGTTGCGGTGTGGTTTCTCTCACGGGCAGAGAAGAGGCGGACGCAGGAGTTGGCAGGGGAAGGGTAGGTCAGACATTCTTGTCTGACCTATAAGGAACATGATGCATAGAGACAAACAGGAATGCTCGTCCACCAGCGGTTCTATCGCTTCATTCCCCACAACTTTTTTGTCACTCGCTCCAATTCCTGGGCGATGAGCGATGGGTCAAGTGTTTTCTCCGGCTCGTTCTCGAACACACCGTACGGAATCTTGAACCCCTTCACCTCGATATAGTTCGGATCTTTCGCTGCAAGAGTCTCCCAGTCATTCGTTCGGTAGTAGAAGTCCATTTTCTCGTCGGGGAGTGAATGGTAGAGGATTGAATGCTCTTCACCCTTTCGCGCACGGCGTCTGTTCTTCCTGACCGATTCCTCATACGACACTTTGATATACATCAGCGAAGCCCGACGCAGGACATCTTCGTGCAAATAGCTGAGTGCCTCGTAGATCCCGTTCTCTCCGCCCCGTGCAAACTCGACGAGCGTTGTCTTCCCATCGTGGTAGCTTGGGTTGCGTGCGAGCTTTTTCCGGTACTCCAGGTTGATTCGCTCGATGTACAAATTCCAGATGAAGTGATCTTTGAACCAATACTTTTCGTCTGTCCAGATGCGCGGCTTCCCGTGGCGGGTGAGGATATCGTCGGTCTCGAAGGTCTCCCATACATACACGAAGTCATCAAGCTCCTCGAAATCCGCGATATGAAACCTCGACAGCCGCTCCTTCGGATCGGCCTTTTTCAAAAAGTCGATCACCTCCGATTTTCCAGCGGCGGGACGTCCGATAATAATCAGAATAGGGAAATTGTCGGCACTCATTCTATCAAGCCCTCTTGATTTTGGATTCGTGGCAACTGACTTCTTTAGTGAAACAACTCTACTGAACTTCCTGAAATCGGTTCTCGATCTTCGATGAGACGACTTTCGCTTTCCTCACCGCTTTCTCTACTGCCTCAAAGACTGTCTGCCGGAAGAAGATCGGCTGTTCGATCTCGCGACCGACATATTGCATCGCTTGTCCGGCAAAGAAATCGCTGGTGGCGCAAATGTACATCCTGTTGTCGTCCACAGATTTCCCCTTCACCTCCAGCTTCAGAATCTCGATCCCACCACCATCGGCGCGGCGCCATTGACATGTCACTCCGGTAATCTGGATGGCGGGCTTCTTCGTCAGGTAGTACCTCATAATGGAACGCAGATCCTTACCGCTCAACTGGAACGTCGCGAGGATGTTCCTGAACGGCAACACCTCGTACAGATCGCGCTTTGTCATCGGACCGGCGGATAGGTCTTTGCGGAAACCATGGTTGTTGGTAAACCCGACTTCAGCGCCGGCGGCCTCTGCCATTGCCCCCGTAATGAAGTTGCCGATGCTCGTCTCCCCATTGCCGCGCTTCCAGTCCTCTTTCAGCGTGCCTATGACTTCCGAGTACTCTTTGTCAATCGCCGTCTTCAAGGAATCAATGAACGGACTGAGGCGGGTAGTTCGACCTTCATGTGCCCAGAGTTGCAGAAGCTGGCCATCGTACTTTGTGACGTGCTTCTTTTCAACGGTGAGATGAAGAACGCCCAGATTCTCACAGTCCGAACCGGTTTGAACGATCACCGTGCCGTTCACGAGTCTGGGCTGCTTGAGCCTGGTATGCGAGTGGCCTCCCACAATAACATCAAGTCCAGTGACATTGGCAGCCAACTCAGAATCCTCCTCAACTCCTTGATGAGTGAGTGCGATGATCAGGTCTGCCTTCGGCTTGAGAACGGCAATCATCTTCCGGGCAGTTTCAATGGGAGAAAGGACTTTGAGGCCGACGATGTTGTTCTGGTTCACCATGCCTGCAAGGTTCTGAAGTATGAGGCCGAAGATTCCAATCCTGAGGCCACCACGTTGAATGATGGTGAAGTCCTTGTTGCCAAGAGAGAACTCACCTTTGTTGTTCACGAGATTGGCAGAGAGCGACGGGAACTTCCCGATGCTCACAAGACGGCACAAATTCTCCTGGGAAATGTCGAGGTCATGATTGCCCGGACATGATGCATCGTAGCCGATGACGTTCATCATCTCAAAAAGAGCACCGCCTTGCGCCCCCTTGGACTCAATGTCGGAGATGGGGTTGCCCGTCATAACGTCGCCGGCATCGAGAAGCAGGATCGAGGAGTTCTTCGCCCGAATGCTATCCACCATATACGTAAGCTCATTGAATCCTCCGACCATCGGCTTTGGCTCCGACTTAACCCAGAACGCCTCATGCGGAGTGAACTTTGCATGCATGTCGTTCGTGTGGAGTATGGTGAGAGTGTGCTGCTGTGCCTGGCTGTAGGTGAACCACAGCAGTACAGTCAGAGCTGCAAAGAGAAATCGAGAACGCATGGAATGAACCTTGTTTGTTGTGTTTATCAGAAAGAAAGCTGGGTGAACCGCACGATGACGCCCACGAGGCGTACCAATGTAGTAAGAAAAAGGGAATGTTGGAATAGAAATCACAGACGATTCTCTGTAAACAAACTGCCCTGTTGTCCATTTCTTTGTGCGCCAAAGAAATGGACGAAAGAAAGCGTTTCCGAAACCGCAACCCTGCGGCGCAGATGATCCAATTCCTAGTCTCATGCGATTTCGTCTGTAGAAGTCAGAGAAGCCCCCACCTGTGGTGGACGACGACGAAATCGCAAGCCTGAATGCTTCTCCACCGCACACAGCCGGCGGTTTCGGCATCTCAAATTTGGTTAGCCAACTCAGACTCACCTGAAAGCAATGGCAGTGCGAGCCGCCCCACACAACTTACTCTCCCCTCGTTTTGCCTGCCCGCTGTCCTTTTGGCGGGAGGGAGAATCAAAGAGGGGTCTTACAAAAATGACGGAGCGGCTCCCTCTTTAGATAGCCTCGTGTTGGCTTTGGTTGTCTCTCAGGAAAGTTTGATTTTGGCGTGGGGATTTGGTAAGGTTCAAGCCAGAAGCGGAATAACTGCCACGTCATGGCAATTAGCCCCCGGCTAAACGCCATGAACATGCGACAAGCCAGTAGTTATGCGCAAGCAAAGTTCATTGATCGGCGGCGACATTCTCCGAAAAACAATCAAAACCACTCTCCACGTATGATCTCATGCTACAACGAAGGTGAAGAATGAAAAACCTGCTAGCACTAATTCTAGTAAGCAGTGTGAGCTTCCCCACGGGTTTCTGTCAGAATTGCTTCACCATCCTGGTCGGGAAGAACGCCTCTACGGATGGGTCGGTTATCGTAGCCCATAATGAGGATGATCTCAACGACCACAATTTTGTCGACTTGCACAAGGTCCCACGGATAACGTATGAGGCCGGCGAGAAACAAGTGTTCCTGTTCAATACGGACTCGCTTGACGAAGTGGAAGAGACGTACGCTTACTTCTGGATTACCGGTTCGAAATATGTCGAAGAACAGTACTTGAACGAATGGGGAGTTGCCATTACATCCAACAGCAGCCGGTCAAGGGTGCAAAACGGAAATGGCAGAATCGACCACAACCTTCGGAGAATCGTTATCGAAAGAGCGCGGACGGCAAGAGAAGCCGTGAGGATCGCAGGGATGCTGGTAGAGAAATATGGTTATGCAAGTTCTGGAAGGGTCTATTCTGTTGCCGATCCAAATGAAGCCTGGGTTTTTGAAGTCGCGAATGGCCCACACTGGATCGCAAGACGCGTCCCCGATGATGAAGTGGCAGTCATATCCAACTACTATGTCATCGATGAATTCCAAGAAGGGGACACGACAAACTACCTCGCCTCGCCGGACATTATCGATTACGCCGCAAGAAACGGGTGGTATGAGCCGTACAAAGACATGCCATTCAACTTCAGGAAGGTTTATGGCCACAAGGACAGGCTTGATGCAATCTGGAACATCGCTCGCAAATGGGCAATACTCAACCAGCTCGCCCCTCAGCAATATGACCTCAACGCCGATTTTCCGTTTTCCATTAAACCAAAACACAAAGTCGGTATTCAGACACTCATCAATAACCTGGGGAATCACTATGAGAATACCGGGTTTGCATACGATACTTCGCACGGCTGCGGATCGCCACACCACCGAAGCGCATTTGGGGTCAATGATACTCTGACCGTCTGCAATCTCTATAACGACTACAGCTGCATCACCCAACTGCGGAGCTGGTTGCCTGCCGAGATCGGCAATGTACTGTGGATAGCACCGCGATACCCCTGCATTCAGCCTTTCATACCGTGGTATTACGGCATTAACAAAATATCCTCCGACTTCGAAAAAGCTACATACGTGGAAGCTCTCGCGAACTACAACAACAAGAACCGTGACTATTTCGGCATGTATCCCGGACACGCTTGTTGGGTCTTTGACGACTTCGCCAACAGGGTTGATAGCTGCTATGGCAATGAGGCGGGAGCAACCATGGAATGGAAAGGCAATTTTCAAAGGGATGTCTTTGAGGCAGTCAAAGCGAATGAAGTGAAGATGGTCGCCTTGTATGAATCAGATCACGATGCAGCACTTCAGGTATTGACCGACCTGACCAACGGATTTGCCGAGAAAGCTTTGAAGGAAACAGAAGAGAGACTCCTGAGAATGAAACCCCATGGCCGGTAAAAGCTCTTGTCCGACAACTCCGTCCGTCATGCTATCACACTGACAACATGATGACACCGGTTTTCACCGCAAAATGCGATCAACAGAGACCTTTGCCTGCGCCTAACACCCGTGGCCACGTCGCTCGTCGTTGTGTGGGGGGTTCGCCTTCGTCCCGCTTCGCGGGACT
>DPLS01000082.1:0-369 GCA_003541875.1 Bacteroidota bacterium
GCGCCTTCTCAACGTTCAGAATCTTTCCCTTCAACGGAAGGATGGCTTGGAAGCGTCGATCCCTTCCCTGTTTTGCGCTACCGCCTGCGGAGTCACCCTCGACAAGGTATAGCTCGCAATGTTCGGGGTCTGTGATTGAGCAATCGGCAAGCTTCCCGGGCAAACCGCCCGACGTCAGTGCATTCTTGCGTCGAGTAAGGTCTCGGGCTTTTCGCGCGGCTTCTCTGGCCTCCGCAGCCCTTAGGGATTTGTCCAGCGTGCGTTTCGCATCACCAGGGTTCTCGTCAAGCCACGTGGCAAGCGCAGGACCAACAACACTCTCCACAATACTCTTCACTTCGCTATTGCCGAGCTTCGTCTTCGTCTGCC
>DPLS01000082.1:610-2894 GCA_003541875.1 Bacteroidota bacterium
CGAGCTTCGTCTTCGTCTGCCCCTCAAACTGCGGCTCTGGAACCTTCACACTGATGACGCCGGTGAATCCTTCCTTGAAGTCATCGCCGGTGAGTTGGATCTTTCCCTCTTTGATGATCCCGTTCTTGTAGCCGTAGTTGTTCAGTGTACGCGTGAGCGCCGTACGAAAACCAACCAGATGGCTTCCCCCCTCGTGGGTATTGATATTATTGACGTACGTGAAGATGTTCTCGCTGTATTGATCGTTGTATTGAAATGCAGCTTCCACTTCCACGGCGCGGCCGTTTTCGTCCTTGTCGGAGCCGCGAGCGTAGAACACCTTTCGCATGATCGACGGTCTGGTGGAATCAATGTACTTCACAAACTCAACCAAGCCGCCTTCAAATCGGAACGTTTCTTCCTGCTCGCTCTTCGCACGGAGATCAACAATCCTCAGCGTCACCTGCGAATTCAAGAATGCCAGTTCACGAAGGCGTTCCGCGATAGTCTCAAATTTGAAGACCCGGTTCTTGAAAACCTGTCCGTCGGGCATGAAGGTGACCTTTGTGCCTGTCTGGCCCTTTTCCGCCTTGCCGATCACTTTCGCCGGGGCAACTGCATCTCCCCGCTTGTACTCCTGGAACCACGTCTTTCCATCACGATACACGTCTACTCTGAGCCACTCGCTCAATGCGTTAACGACCGATACGCCAACGCCATGCAGCCCGCCAGACACTTTGTAGGTGTTCTTATCGAACTTTCCTCCGGCGTGTAACACGGTCATCACCACTTCAAGCGCTGACCGCTTTTCTTCCTTGTGAATGTCGGTGGGAATTCCCCGCCCGTCGTCCAGCACGGTCACCGATCCATCATTGTTTATTGTCACGGTGATCCGGGTAGCATACCCGGCCAATGCTTCGTCAATGGAGTTATCAACAACTTCGTAGACAAGGTGATGCAAGCCCCGCGCACTTACATCACCAATGTACATCGCCGGACGACGCCGTACGGCTTCGAGGCCTTTGAGTACCGTGATGTCTTGCGCAGTGTACCCTCGACCGTTGGAACCGCTCTCTTTCTCTGCTTGGGCTTTCTTTGGTGCTGCTTCTACTGCTCGTGCCATTGTTTCCTTCTACGCTTAAGTGTTCTACCTGAACCTGATATCTTGAACTACCCTCTTCCCCGCCGCCGCGTTCATCTTCTCTGCAATCTCACGGCGCCTCATGCTTAGTTCTGCACGCCACGGGGCGCTTGAAACTGTAACGTACAGCACCCCGTTGTCAATCCGCGATGGTTTCGCAACTCTGGCGATCTGCTCTCCTACGACTGTCTCCCACGATGTGATAGCATTGTATTCGCGAAGCTTCTTGCTGATTCCAAGGCTCGCGACCAGATCGTTCAGCGCCGCATCAAGCGCCAACGGCTGCTTCTTTACCGTTCCCGACGTTGATCGGGCGGCACGTCCCCGCCTCAACATAATACTTCCGATTCTCGTTACTCCAGTGGATGGTATCTCTGAATGGTGCTTCGTCTGTTGTCGTCACCACCGTCTGTCCCAGTTCAGCAATGAAACTCAACAGACTTCTTGATCGAGCATCGTCGAGTTCGCTGAGAACATCATCAAGGAGAAGAATTGGCGTTTCGCCTCTCTTCTCCTTTAGATAGTAGAACTCCGCCATCTTCAGTGCAATCAGGAACGTCTTGTGCTGACCCTGCGAAGCATACTTTTGCAGATCGGTCCCGTTCAACTGAAAGACCAGGTCGTCGCGGTGCGGACCAACCAACGACAGGCCTCTCCGGTATTCTTCCAAACTTTTGTTCTTGATCTCAACCCGAATGTTCTCGCTTATGTTTTCAATGCTCTCGTTGGGATTTGCTTTAGGCGTCGAGACGTAGCTGATTGTTGGCGTTTCCCCTGTTTCGACGAGCTCAGCATACAAACGTGCAACATATTCCCTGAATTCCTCCACGAGCTGCGATCGCCTTTGCACAATCCTTGCTCCATGGCCTGCCAGACTCCGATCCCATGGTTCAAGGATGTCGCCTCTGATCGTTCTCCGCTGTTTTGCTTCGAATAGTATCCTGTTCCGCTGTTGCAGGACATGGCGATATTCGAGAAGTTCCTCGAAGTACGCCCGGCTTAACTGGGACAGCAGAAGGTCAATGAACTTCCGGCGATCCGATGGGGCCCCGAACGTAATCGCATTGTTCTCAGGCGAAAGAACGACAACGGGAAACTGCCCGATTACCGATGCAAGTCGCTCTACCCGAACTCCATTGACAGAAAAAACCTTCTCTCCCGATT
>DPLS01000353.1:0-1336 GCA_003541875.1 Bacteroidota bacterium
GCGTGCAGGAGCGTGCGGCAAAAGTAGGATTTGAATGGGAAAAGACTGAGGAGGTGTGGAAGAAAGTTGAGGAGGAGGTTGGAGAACTGAAGAGAACGCTTCGCACTAGGAACAAGAAGCGGCGCGAGGAGGAATTTGGCGACTTCCTTTTTGCCCTCGTCAACTACGCCCGCTTCATTGACGTGAACCCTGAGAATGCCCTCCGTTCAACAATCGAGAAATTCACACGAAGGTTCCGCTACATTGAAGCCGAATTGAAGAAGGCCGGCAAGGACATCCATGATTCATCACTCGAAGAAATGGATGAACATTGGAACAACGCAAAGCGGAAAGGGGTCTAAGCTTTGGAGTTCGGGATCTCCGTCTTCTGACTTGAACCGTTGTGGTATTTGCTATACGCATCAATAATGTCTTTCACCAACCGATGCCGGACAACATCATTCCTGTCCAGATACACAAACGCAATTCCCTCCACTCCTTTCAACACCTCTTGAATCTGCACGAGACCAGACGCAGCTTTGGTGGGCAGGTCAATCTGAGTCACATCGCCCGTGATGATTGCGCGTGAGTTGGGGCCAAGCCGGGTCAGGAACATTTTCATCTGCATGGCCGAGGCATTCTGAGCCTCATCGAGGATTACGAACGCGTTGTTAAGCGTTCGGCCACGCATGTAGGCGAGAGGCGCAATTTCAATCACGCGCTTCTCCAGATACCCACGCAGCTTCTCCCCTGGAATCATGTCATCCAGCGCATCATACAACGGTCGCAGGTACGGATCGATTTTTTCTTTGAGATCGCCGGGAAGGAACCCCAAGCTCTCGCCCGCCTCAACGGCTGGGCGCGTCAGCACAATCTTGGTAATCTCATTATTCTTCAGGCTTGCAACTGCAAGGGCGACCGCCATGTAGGTCTTGCCGGTGCCTGCAGGCCCAATGGAGAAGACGATGTCATTCTTCTTGACTGCACGCAGATACTCACGTTGCCCTGCAGTCTTTGCTCGGATGATCTGGTTCTTGGTAAAGAGGATCGTGGCGTCCAGCTCGTCGCTGCTCAATGAGGAGGTGATTGTTTTTGGGAGCGCCGGTTCCCCATTGGAAGTCACAAGGTCAACAACGGTATCGACATCATTTGTTGTCAGAGTGCCGTTCCTCGTCAAGAGGAAGATCAGCTCTTTGAACACTCGCTCTATCTGTTCGATTTCTGCCGCTGCGCCGCGAATGCTTATCGTGTCGCCCCGAACAACGATGTTCGAATCGAATCGGTTCTCAACAATCTGCAGGTTTGCATCGTTGAGTCCCAACAAACCGAGTTTATCAATTCCTTCAAGCTTGATCTT
>DPLS01000353.1:1661-5624 GCA_003541875.1 Bacteroidota bacterium
AGCAATTGATAATTAGAAAACCCCCTCCCCTGTACTGGACAGGAAAGGGGGTTGCATTGAATTTCAGATACGAGTGTGAACACTCTTCTGATTGTTACTCTCTCCTACTACTTGGCAGCCTTCTTCGAGTAGTATGACCTGGCAGCCGACTTCTCTTCCTTCGTCATCTCACCAGCGGTCGGAATCTTAAGCTTCTGGCCGGTGTGGATGATATCGGGATCCTTGATCTGGTCACGATTTCCCTGCCAGATTTTGGGCCACTTCCACGGATCGTTGTAGATATCCTTCTTCTTGGAAATGTTCCAGAGGCAATCTCTGTCGCGCTTCCATGTTCCCACGGTGTAGGTCTTGCCGGCACCAGCGATTGTGGTTTGCAGACTCTTCACCTTGTCGTTCAAGGCAGTCAGCCTGTCCCAGAACTCCGGGATGAGTGAGAGTTTGTCTCCCCACAAGCCTTTCACGTTCGTAGCCAGATCGGTTACTTCTGAGCTGCGCGCCATAAGGTCTGCGTCGGAGAGACGCATCAACTCGTTGGCCTTGTTCTCAGCCGCTTCGATCTCTGCGCAATAGGCAGCCGCTTTGTCCTTGTCCGAGCCGACAAGAGCGTACAACTCGTCCATGCACTTGTCGTAATCACCATCCAACTTGGACGATTGGGATTGAAGTGACGTGATCTGATCGTTCAGTGTCTTCACCTTTGCTTTCAGATCATCCACCATACCCGTGTACTTGCTTACTTCCTGCTGCCACTGCTCCTTGGTCAACTTCTCCTGCGCAACTGCAAAACCAACACAGAGCAGAACGGCAAGCATCACTAAGAGCGCGTTCTTGAGATTCATTATTCACAACTCCTTTTCTTGTTCTGTTCTGAATTACTTGCCGAGACGCTGTTGGACGACCTGCTTGTCGTCATTGCACTTCTTCAGCTTTGCGTTCTTCTCCGCCACTTCCTTGTCAAGGGCTGCTTTCTGTTGCTCCTTCGAGGACTGCTCCTTCTGGAGTGCAGTGTGCTCATCTTTCAAGTCATTGAGTTGCTTCATCTGGGCCTCATCCGGACTGGATGAACAACTCACAAGCAACATTGAACTCGAAAAGAGGAGAGTCGCTGCAAAGATTGAGACTTTCCTGTTCATTGGGACCTCTCTCGATTGATAGTTGGGACTGGGGTACGGATCGTGCATAAGTTCAAGAAAACCAACAGGAGTATACAAAATAAACCGTACTTTGTCAACCTTGAAAACTGGATTTGAACCCCAATAGACTTGGGGGGAAAACCGGACTTCCGCCGCTCGCTATTGGCCTAGCACTCCACGTTCTGCCATGCTTGTGAAGCCTCCTGCCGCAACAATCAGGTGATCGTGCAAAGGGATGCCAATGATTTTGCCCGCATCTGCCAGTTGCCGTGTTATTTCGAGGTCTTCCCGGCTCGGCTCAAGGTTGCCGCTTGGATGATTGTGCACAACAATGACTGCTGCTGCGCGGTGATCGATCGCAACCTTGAACACTTCACGAGGATGCACAAGGCTGGCGTTCAGCGTGCCGGATGTCAACCGTACCTCCTCCTTCACTCCGTTCTGCGCGTCAAGAACCAGAACGTAGAATTCCTCATTGCTGAGATGTCTCATCTTGGGAATCATCAGGTTCGCCACGTCCTCTGGAGACTTGACAATCAGTTTTTGCTCGTGTCTGCGTGCTTCCACGCGCCTTCCTATTTCAAATGCAGCCAGCAACTCAACCGATTTCGCCCGCCCTATACCTTTCAGCCGCATTAACTCGGTGGCACTCTTTGCCGCGATGCCATGCAGGCTCTTGCCTTCCTGGAGAATTCCCTTGGCAAGGTCGAGTGCAGAGCCCTTCCGCGATCCCGTCCTGATCAAAATTGCCAGAAGCTCCGTATCTGCCAGCGCTGCTGGACCGTGTTTGAGGAGTTTCTCCCTCGGACGTTCATCCGCAGGCCAGTTCTTAATGCTTGTGCGCCTAAGCGCTGGCTCCTGCAAGAGACCTTTATTGACCTCGGTCGCCATGGTTTTCCTCCCGGGAAGTCATTCAACGTTGAAGCCATCAATCATGTTGATCTGATCTCCGCTATACTGCAGGATCCACAACCATGAGTTCACCCGCTTCGTTGAGAAGCTGATGTTCGCATGCAGTCCTCGATAGGCCTCCATCCGCCGCAATCCTGACGCAAGACTCTCCCGAGAGTTGCCACCCGAACGAATCATTGAGAGCAGCATCGCAGCAGTGTCGTAGCCGTAGAGCGTGTTCTTGCTCGGCTTCTTCTTGTAGCGTTCGAAGTATGCGGTGACGAATTCTGCATAAGCAGAGTCCGCGGCGTTAACATAGCTGTCAGATTCAAAGATTACGTTGTTGCAGTACCGTTTGTTCGCATCAAGTTCCGTAAGATTATTCCATTCCCCAGAGCCTAACACCTGCGCTTGAATGTTGTAATAAACAAGTTGTGAGGAAACGATCCCGATTTCTTCCGCCGCGCTGATTGGAACGTATATCCCCTCAATTGCCGTTACCGGAATCTCAAGGCTGTCGATGTCGAGATTGTCATAGACAGCGGTGATGCCGAGTGAATCCACCTTCCGCCTTGCCTGTGGGCCCAACAGGGCGGTTGCGCCAATCCTCGCACCTTTGTTCATGAGCGAGTCAATCGTTTTCATCGAAACTCCAAACTGCACAAGCCGCGCAACTTCATCCCGGTTCATTTTTCCTCCGAATGAAATCATCGGCTCGGCGCCTGCCTTCAAACCCGCCTTCCTTATACTGGAGAGCTGGTCTTTCAGATCTGCCGCCCCACGTTCATACCATTCCGTGGCAACAATCTTCGCCCCCAGCCGCAACGCCTCAGCAGAAAAAGCCTCAGCCATGAACTTGCCGAAGGTGTTGATTGGCGCAAGCACGGCAAGGACGCGAAACCCCTTCTTCTCGATGGCATAACGCGCCATTGCGCGTCCGCGGGTCTCGTAATCTGGATTCGCCTGAAAAACGTACTGCCCCGCTGCAGCGATCCCGTTGGCGTTTGCCGTTGGACTGACAAGCGGGACACCACGTCGATTAGCCAGAGACGCCACCGCCACTACCTCGTTCGAAAACACAGGCCCGATGATGCCGACGATGTCGTTATCACTTGTGAGTTCCTGGATTCCCCGCGTTGCCGTCAATACATCGCGTTCCGTGTCCCTGGTTTCCAGGCTCACCTTCACCCGAACATTGGAGTCACTGCCATACCCCTCAAGGGCAAACTGTGCCCCTTCATAGATGTCATTTCCCAACTCCTTCACAGCCGACGGCTCGCTCTTCATCATAAGCGGAAGGAGCACTCCTATCTTGACATTGCTCCGTTGTTCAAGTCTCGCGCGAAGTATTGCTATCCGATCTCTGAATGGATTGCCCGGATAGTTGCGATACAATGTATCCAGTGCCGCCTCCGCGATTGCAGTTTTTTCGGATTGCGCTCCCTTCTCACCAACTTTCAGCCAGAAGAATGCCCGTTCCTCCACCGATCTGGCTTGGGGAAGCTGCCGCTTGATGTCATCAATTGACACATACGCTTCAAGCAGATGATCGAGCGCATCCATTGCTGTGCCGCTCACCGCGGCCTTTCGGCGCCACGCTGAGAG
Organism: Bacteroidota bacterium; assembly: GCA_003541875.1. Classification (GTDB taxonomy): domain Bacteria; phylum Bacteroidota; class Ignavibacteria; order UBA10030; family UBA6906; genus UBA11986. Next base: position 5,291 of record DPLS01000353.1, read on the forward strand.
AAACGCCTGCACGGCATCGTCGTACCGTTGAATCTTGAGGTACACAAGTCCCATGGTGTACTCGACGTCAGGAGTATAACTGCTGGATGGGTAGAGCGAAAGGAAGTGGCGCAAGATACGCCCTGCCTCAAGCGGTTCATTCAGGCGCAGGAGACACTTGGCGCGCATTACACATGCAGCCGTCGATCTCTGGTTCGGCGAGAACATTTTGTAGACCCGCTCGAAGCCTGTCGAGGCTTCACTGAATCGCCCTCCTTGGAACGACTCAACTGCCCGTGAAAAAATCTGCTCTGCTTCCGCCGAGTATCCTAATTGCTCTTGCGCGCTAAGACCG
>DPLS01000353.1:5939-8571 GCA_003541875.1 Bacteroidota bacterium
CATTGGCAATCAATAGTCGCGATGGATGAACTTCAATCCCAGACCTGTGGAAATGGCAACACACAAGAGAGAGACTACTCCGACCCCAACCGCGGGAAAAAGAATCCACGAGAAGGGCTGGTCGCCGAATCGCATGAGTCGTTCAAAATAGTTATTGAGTGGAACGATGAGTATAATGACCACAACAGTAAGATAGACCATGCTGATCAGAAAAGTCACTGAGGCGCCTTGCGATGAGGCAACCCGGATGGGGTTCTTCTCTTTGAACACCGCGAAGTACGTCCCCGCACCAAGATTCATGCTTGTCAAAGCTGCCGCGACAAACCCCGTCGAGACGGCGGCGAGAACAATCAGTTGCGGATCCCTTCGCATCATCCCTATCGATGCGATAGAAAGGAACTCCGACACCAGCAGCAGTGGGAGAAATGAGAACCGGAATTTCTGCCAATAGAGATCGTTCAATCTGTACGGCGACGTGCGCACGACCCAGAACGTGTCACCCTCAAGACTGACCGACGGGAAGACGAAGCGCAGTGCAATTGAAGCGATAAGAAACCCGTTGAAGAGAAACACCACAAGGAATGAGACTGCCTGCAACAGCGGCTGTGAGAGCCGGAGCTCAAGCGAAGTCATGGAAATCAGAAAGATGAGAATCAACACGACCATGAGAACAAGATGCAACCATTGGCTCGGCTCCCGAAGAAACAACCAGAGGTCTCGCTTGACCACGGCATCATTCTGGGGGCGCAAGAAACTCTTCCTGCCGAATTCGAACAGCCTGAACCTGATGGACTTCCTGCCTGGCCCGCGCATCACCAGTGCATCCGACGCAGCCAGCCAGCTTTCGTAGTAGTACCTGCGACCGACAATGGCGGCAACGACAATCAGCCCGAGCATCGTGAAGAAGAGAAGCGAGACATTCGCAATTGCCCTTGTGGGGTCACCGTTGATTGACCAGTAGAAGTACTCGGTGACCCAGTGATTTGGCAGGTAGCGCACAAACGGCGGATCGAGGTAGCCGAAGTACTCATTCACATCGGGATAGTGCTTCATCACTTCGTTTACCAACTCGATGGGATTCGTGACCTTGAAATACACGTAGATGATGGAGAGGTAGAGCGTCACAATAATTCCCAACAGCCAGCGAATCCCGATGCGCGCCGAGATTTTGATCAGAAGCATCAACACCATCACCGCAACGATACCGGCAATCAACATAAACGGTAGCAGGACCAGGAAGATGGTGGCGACGTAATGGTACCACGGGAAATTGAAACACGAGCCGTACCCGAGCAACATCGCGATGCCGACCAGCGAGAGTGTGGTCGAACTGTAGAAGAAGTTGTCGACAAACTTAATCAGGAAGATCTTTGCGTGTGTAACGGGCATCGCCATCAGGAATGAAACCTCTTGCGAACGATACAACGTCGCATAGCATACGATCATGTTTCCAAGGTTCACCGTCACGAAGAACACGTACAGCAGCATCGAGAGGAAACGGTGAAAGAGGAACTGGCCGATATGCGCTTCTTGCAGGAGGTAGAGAGTCGATGCTTTCGAGATGAAGAAGACGCCGACGGCGAACCCTCCGAAGATGGCTACCGAGGAGAGGTTCTTAAACAAGCCCTGCCACGTGGGGGTGAAGACGCTCTTGAGGAACCCGTGAGCTTTCAGATTGAGGATGAGGAGGAGTTCACGCATCTGAAATTCTATCCTCTCTGTACTATTGAGAGGGGCAAGGAGCGTTCACTGTAGTTGTCGGAAACGACCGCCATTCACTTCGTCAGCTCCAGGAACATCGCTTCAAGCTGACCGTTGAATCTTTTCTGTTCGTTCTGGAGTTCTTCGTGAATGATTCTTCCATCCTTGATGATGGCGATCCGGTCGCAAAGTTCTTCCACGATCTCCAGCAGATGCGTGGACATGAACACGGTCAAGCCTTCCAGAGTTTTTGCTTTGAGCGTATCCTTCACAAGTCTGGCACTGCGGGGATCCAGCCCGACAATGGGCTCATCAATGATGAGGACCTTCGGATCGTGCAAGAGAGCCGCCGTGAGGACGATGCGTTGCCTCATTCCCTGCGAGTATTCCTCGGCTCGCTTGTCCACAAAGGCGCCGATCTCAAACATGTCCAGCAATGCTTCCACTTTCTTCCGGACGTCATCACTCGACATGTTGAACAGGCCGCCGACGAAATACAAAAACTCTCGACCCGAAAGTCGTTCGTACAGATAGGGTTGATCCGGGACGTAGCCAAATTGCAGTTTGGCATGGTACGGCTGCTTCTGGATATCGAATCCGTTGATGAAGCACTGTCCCGCGGTTGGAGCATACAGCCCCGTCATCATCTTGATCGTCGTGGTCTTGCCTGCACCATTTGGTCCGAGGAATCCAAAGAACTGCCCGGATGGAACCGTAAGACTAATGTCGTTGACGGCAGCGAACGAACCGAATTTCTTTGTGAGATTTCTCAGCTCTATCATATTCCTCTGAAAAGCAAACCACTAAGGCACCAAGGCACGAAGTTTTTCAAGGTAATTTCAGAACCCTCTTTGTGACTTTGTGTCTTGGTGGTAAGATGTCAATCCATGCGGGTCAATTTTGGGAAAAAATATGTAAGAAGCAACGAGAG
>DPLS01000128.1 GCA_003541875.1 Bacteroidota bacterium
TGAATCGGAAGCGGGGGATCACTTGGTGTGAGAAAATTCCCCGTTCCAGTGATGTCAGTCTGCCCTCCTTCAAACACGCCAGGCGAAGTCAGCTTCTGGACCTGAGTATTTGCACCAACATTTCTCCATGCAAGAGTTGGCGTAAGGGAAGCGTTCTTGACTGAAAATCGCAAGCCACCGACACGAGTAAAAGTAGCGGGAACAACTACCCCATTATCATCGTCTCCGCCTTGAAACTCAACGATCAACCCAGCGAAACCGATAAGCGAATCCCTGACGAGCGCAATGTTCAGATAGTCGCCATCAGAATTGTCCCATGGCCCGTCGTAACTAGCCACTTTCACCGGCGCAAAAAGCGCAGCAGTGTTATAGTTGAACACGAAAGTGCTTGTGCCCATCACAAATGTCGAAACGTCCGTTCGTCTTATCTCTACAACAACCGTATCATTACCGTTTGTCACGGATTGCACGAGACGAACTTCATAGGTCTGTGCATCCGCCGGCAAAGCGGTGGCCAAAACAAGTGCCACAACCCCGATGATAGTCGCATGAACTCGCATAAACTACTCCTCCCCAAAATATAATAGTATTAAGGCACCTGAGTGTTAAGACCGACTGTTGTTCGGCATAACGAAAGGTCTGTCGCCCCGACGCCACCATTCATGTCCACGTCGTTTACATTGTATGTGACGCTACCAATTGCAGATCGGATGTTTGCAAGATCCGTTGCGCCGATACCGCTGTTACCGTCTGTATTCCCGGCCACGAGCGCAAATTGTGATCCTACAGCTTTCATTGGATTGGTGCCGTAGGCTTGGGATTGAGAAGTCGTGAAGTTATACACAGCCGGGACAGTGCCTCCGTCGAGTGATTGAGCAAGCGAACACATGACTGCAAGGTGACTTCGATGATATACCACGAAATAGTAGCTACCCGATAATGTGGTATCAAACTCAACATAGCTTTTGGTGGTATCGGAGAAATTTCGAATGGTGCCGTTAGTAAGCAGCCAAGCAGGAGCATATTTCCTCGTTGTCGAACCTGCCGTCAAGGCAGCATTCCGTAACTCAATGTTAATGCTATCCACAGCAAGAGCCGGAATCGGTATTACCCCAAAATGTAATGCCAACTGAGATCCTGCCTTTAGCGCGTTTTTCATGGTGTCGGCCCCAACACTGAGATCATATGGTCCCTGCAGGAACACCTTCACGCTTGCTCGGATCTTGTCAACATAGAATGGGGAGAACAACACCGTGTCAATGCTCGCTGGCCACCCTATGTTCGATGTATCAGCTCTATCAAAGATTCTAGCTGCAATCTCAGCCGATGAGTACACACCGAAGTCATTATACGTCGCCACCACCGGAATCGCACTGAGAAACTCACCATCTCCGGACGGGAGACCTTGTTCACGAAAAACGAGCTGAATTGCGGCCCCTCCCGCAGCAGTTGTCGGTTGGCCAGTGATTGTGTTCTTGTTTGCCGGAGAACCTCCAACTGTCACCAGGCGGGCAACAGTCTTTGATCCTGTTGTGGCAGTAACCAACACGCCAACGGTCCCACCCGTAATGGTATTGCCGATGACATAGGCGCTATCCTGATCATCTACCTGTACGTTCCATCGAAAACCAGAAACAGTGTTACTGACAACACTGTCGGCACTCCCTTCAATAAAGATCCCCTTGTTGTTCGTTAATGTATTGGCAGAAATCGTATTGGCAGAAATCAGGATTCTGCTCTTGCCACCCGCCCTGTACTCACCATGCTTCACAACAATTGCACTTGCTCGATCGGGTTCAACCGCACTATCTATGTAGTCAAATTGGGTCAGAGTATTGTTGTTGATTGTACCATAGGCACCCCAATTGTACCAAATTCCTTTTTGGCCCAACTTCGATTTGCCAAGTCCTATGATAATATTTCGCGATACCGTCGCCTTCGGGAACAAGCCCGGAGAAGTCGTCTTGTCATCCGTAGCACTCACATGAATATGATATCGCTGACATGTGCTTATAGTGTTCGAATCTATCGTCGACTGTGTTGACCCACCCAGCACCTCAATTCCACGACCGCTGAGAGTGGTACTCGGCGTCCCGGATGTATCGCTGGGCAGAAATCCCATTACCTTGTTGCCCTTGACGGTTGCCGAAGCTGAGTCGACCAGTATTCCTGTGAAGGCAACGGTGGAGGTGTCGCGATTCGGCTCCCCTCCATCCACCACGAATCCCTGCATCACTGCAGAAGTCCCAGGCGCAATGCGCACGAGCGCCGCCCTTGGGTCAAACAAGGTGGGCTGCGTCTGATAGCGATATGATACGTTTGAGAAGAAGTCTCCCGGGGCAGAGATTATCGTTGCTGTATCCGGCCACGATCCTATCAGGACAACGGACTTGGTGATATTGACATGCTCAGCATACGTGCCAGCATAGACCCTGATGGTATCACCGGTCGATGCTGCCGTAACCGCCGCCGAGATCGTGGCGTAGTTGTTTGGCACACGGAGAACTGTAGCGGAGAGATTTGAACTTGTCCCAACTCCAATGAGCGCGAGCCAAAGAAGATACCTCATCATTTCATGGACGCGCAAATCATGACCTCTCGCCATTGCTTTGCCTGATTGTGGACAAAAAGAACGATTCTCTCCCTGCGATC
>DPLS01000416.1 GCA_003541875.1 Bacteroidota bacterium
TCCTCATACGTTCCGGCTTTTCCATCCCTGGTTTGAGCCGACGGTGAAGTTTGTTGCGGAGTGTTTTGACAAGACGCTGAAGGGCGAGACTGGTAATCATCATTCAAGATAACTGAGCGAACGATGTTGCACATTCTAAAACGAGTCATCTTTGTCGTCGTCCTCGCCATAAGCCTTGTCGTGACGGCGTTGTCCGCTGAAAAGAGTACGCCCGATGACTCACTCAAGGCGTTGATCCGATCCGCTCTGGATGAGGGTGCGCATTACGCCATCACGGTGCTGTTGGATGAGCAGGGGAAAGCCCGTGGCGACTATAGTATCATAGAGGGAAAATGGTCTCCGTATGAACCCGCGTGGCACACGGGACAACTCATTTATGGACTTCTCGAAGCGTATAAGATCACTCAGAATCCAGAGTACCTTGAACATGCAAAGGGCGCCGGCAATTGGTGGGTGAGCCTGGCAATTACCGATCATCCAAAACTGAAAGGTATGGTGAAAACAATTCACGGCAACGGCATTGAGAAGATCTGCTTTGCCACGATGACGGATGGGGCGAATGGTATCTTCGAGCTCTGGAGGATATCGGAGGATGAGAAGTATGCATCGGTGGCAACGACCGCTGGCGAGTGGATGCTGCAAAACATGTACATCCCCGAACACAAATTGTTCTATGATTTCGTCGATCCCACGACCGGAGAGGTCCAGAAGACCTGGAGCGACTTCTGGCCGGAGAAGAAGGAGCAGGTTCTTACGGATGTAGCACGTCCGAACAACGAGGGATATCTCTACCGCGACATGTACGAATACACGAGGAATGAAAAGTACAAGAGGCTCTTTCTCGAGCTGTGTGATGGCCTCGTTGACAAACAAGGACCGGAAGGTCTTTGGATGGAATTTACTCCCAACAACAACAGTACAGGAAGCTTTCATCCTCGCTTCAATATCTGGTACGCCGAGTCTCTCGTCAAAGGATATGAGATGACGGGGAATAGGAAATACCTCGATGCGGCAAAGAAGACACTTGCATTCTACACGAAGTTCCAGAAGAAAGACGGCACGATCTACTACGACAACAATATCGATGGCACCTCAAAGGAAAACTCTCCGTCAGGTTCAACCACATCGTTTGCTGGGATCGTATGGATTCAATTGCTGATGCATGGCGTCGGTGACGAATTCAAGGGAAATATTGAGAGGTCATTCCAATGGGTAATGAGCAATCGCTATGCGAAGGACCATCCCGATGCCAACCTCGCGGGCGGATTCTATAACCTGAGAATGAGCATCAAGAACGGAAGACATCGGATTGTTCAGCGGGATATCGGAACGGCGTTTGGACTTCGGTTTCTTGCGGAGTATTACCGCTATAAATTCACAACGGAGAAGTAGATGGAGAAAAGGAATCCGGAGTCGTTGGAAGTTGGGCAGCACGCCGCTTACGATGCTGGGAAAGGCGAGATCCTCCCGAACGGAGGCGACGGAGCTCCCAAACGTCGCCCCATCCATAACCTGCGCTGGTGGATTGGCGGATTGTTGTTCGCTTCAACCGTCATCAACTACATTGATCGCCAGACCCTCTCCGCGCTCGCGCCGTTCTTGAAGAAGGAATACAACTGGACGAATGAAGACTATGCGATGATCGTGATCGCATTTCGTGTCGCGTACGCCATCGGCCAAACCGCGTTAGGGCGAATGGTGGACCGCATCGGCACGCGGCTAGGATTGACAATCACGGTCGCCTGGTATTCCGTCATAGCAATGCTCACTTCGCTTGCTGGCGGGTTGCGAAGTTTTGCATTCTTCCGTTTCTTGCTGGGGCTTGGTGAGTCACCCAATTGGCCAGCCGCCACAAAAGCTGTGTCCGAGTGGTTTCCGAAACGTGAGCGTGGCTGGGCGGTCGCATTGTTCGATAGCGGCTCGTCCATCGGCGCCGCAATCGCTCCAGCGTTGGTCATTGGACTGTACACGCAGTTCGGCGACTGGCGTCCCGCCTTTCTTCTCACCGGCACGCTCGGGTTCGCATGGATTTTCGCTTGGCGGATGATGTATTATTCTCCTGAAGACCATCCGCGCATCAGCGATGAGGAACGGAATATGATTCTTGCCGACCGACAGGACTCCTTGAACGAGAATCCACATGAGGCGAAGAATACTGAACGAACGACGTTGAGCGAATTGCTCAGGCTCCCGCAAACGTGGGGCGTGATCATTGCTCGTGCGTTCACCGACCCAATCTGGTTTTTCATCGCGGATTGGTTCATGATCTATCTCGTGTCGAAAGGATTCAGTCCGGAGTCAAAACGCACCTTCTTTTGGATTCCGTTTGTTGCGGCAGATCTCGGTAATTTTGCGGGCGGCGGGTTTTCAAGTTGGCTCATCAAACGAGGCTGGCCGGTTGGGAAAGCGCGTAAGGCGGTTGTTGTGTTCGGTGCACTCGGCATGACGATGCTGATTCCAACGTTGTTCACGTCGAGCCTGTTTGCCATTGCAGGTCTCTTTGCAATCTCAACATTCGCCTACGCAACATTTTCGACGATGGCACTTGTGCTGCCGTCGGACTTGTACAACAGCAAGTCGGTCGCAACGGTCAGCGGACTCAGCGGAACCGCTGCCGGCATCCTGACGATCGCTTCGACGTTTCTGGTGGGCTGGGTGTCGGACCGATATTCGTTCGAACCGATACTGATTGCGGCGAGCATCATTCCCGTTGTTGGTGCAGTGCTTGTGTTGTTGCTTGTCCGAAATTCAGACGTAAGCGGCAAGGGAGTTGTTCGAACGATCTAGTGTTATTCATTTATTTCGTGGAAGAAAGGAAGGCGTAGTCCAGTTGGAGGAATTCAGAGTAGAGAAACTTTCGGTCAGCGTGTACAACGACAGAAACTCGCTTGGCAAGGCTGCGGCGGACTCTGTTGAGGAAACTCTACTTGAAGGCTTGAGAGAGAAAGCACAATTGCGTGTTGTCTTTGCGGCGGCACCATCGCAAAATGAAATGCTGGGTCACCTTATCAGTAAGAAGGGAATTCCATGGCAGCGCATCACTGCGTTTCACATGGATGAGTACCTCGGTCTTCCGGGTGATGCGCCGCAGCTTTTCAGCAAATACTTGCACGACCATCTCTTTTCAAAAGTCCCGTTCTATCGAGTTCATATCCTTGACTCTCAAGCAGACGATCCGGGAATTGAATGCAGCAGGTATGCTGAGCTGCTCCGCGAATCGGAAATCGATCTCGTCTGCATGGGCATCGGCGAGAACGGGCATATCGCGTTCAACGATCCCCCCGTTGCCGACTTTAACGATCCGAAGGTTGTCAAGGTGGTCGAGCTTGATAATCGATGCAGGCAGCAACAAGTGAACGACGGCTGTTTCGCGACCTTCAGTGACGTGCCGCGCTCCGCTATCACGCTGACTGTGCCAACATTGATGTCGGCTAAAGTACTGAGCATCGTTGTCCCCGGGAAGTTCAAAGCCGAGGCCGTTCGCGGAACGCTTGAGGGAGAAATCTCCACGGCTTGTCCTGCGACGATACTGAGGATCCATGAATATGCGAAGCTCTTTATTGACATGGAGTCTTCATCTCTACTTTCACGCAAGAAGAACAGTCTCGTGAGCACATAAGGTGGGTATCGTACCGAAGATACTAAACCGAATTCTTCCCACGGTCACCGTTGTTCTCCTGGTGTTGACGATGTGGAGTGTCTTATGGTGTGGTGTGAAGGGTGAGGCAGATCCCATTCATCTCATTCCAACGCCGCAGCATGTCACTAGGATGCCCGGGCATTTTGAGATAAGTGAGAGCACTCCGATCATAGCAGTATCTGAGGCGAATGAAGCAATACTTTTGCTGAACAGGATGTTCAGGACCGCTGCCGGCTTTGAACTTAACTTCAAACACAATGGTACAAACCCGCTGATTGAATTTGTCCGTGATAATGCAATCCCAAACGGCGAGGCATACACACTATCGATCTCCTCTGACAGAATCACGATTGGCGCTCTGGATCGCGCGGGATATTTCTATGCAGTGCAGACATTGATTCAACTGATGCCCGATGAAATCGTGGGAAAAGACCGAGCGAAGAATGTGTCGTGGAAAGTTCCGTGCGTTGTCATC
>DPLS01000245.1:0-3195 GCA_003541875.1 Bacteroidota bacterium
TGACGCTGGCAAGATCATGCCGCCGAAGTCCACGTGGTTTGAGCCGAAGTTGCGGGACGGAGTGGTGATTCATATGCTGAGCTAGTGCTTAGGCTGCATCAGGAAGATGAACGAGCGTTGGCTGACGGTGCTGCGTGGATGCAATAGATTGGCTAAATGACAGAACGAGAATCGCTCGTTTCTTCGGAGTCGGCATTTGATCCCAGGTGCGGCTCTTGAGGATTCTCCTCGCGGCCTTATTGGCGCTGCCCTATTCACCTCTTGATTCGAGAGCACCAGTAAGGTAGCTTATACAGTGCAGCGCGTCGGTTTCAAAAACCGTCAACCCAGGAACCTCACTCTGATTTGGACTTAGCATGAATCGAAGACAAACGAACACCAAATGGCCAGAACTAGCTTGGGATCTTGTTGTCGACAAGGTCTCGAAGTGCACATTCAGAATCTATGCGGGGAAGTCTGCAGGGACAGGATTCGTTGTTTCCTTAGGATCAGACAAGAAACAATCGATCAAGTATTTGATGATGGTAACGGCATGGCACGTCGTCAAAGGCGTAATAGATAATGACGAGCCGATACGATTCGTTTCGGCAGACAAGAAGATCTCCATCGGAGAGAAGAGTGGAGCCTGCGGGATTGTTCGCCTTGGTCCGCCAGAGTTCGACATAGCTCTAGTCATGTTTGGAATGAGAAAGAGCATCCTTAGCAAGAAGGAACTGCTACCCATGCTACCCTATGAATCTGTGTTGGCTCGAGGAGCCGAAATCGGATGGATTGGCTTCCCCGGTTTAGTTGAACCCGAACTGTGCTTCTTCAAAGGTGTCGTGTCGGGTTATCTAAATGATCCACCAACTTACTTAGTCGATGGCGTAGCAATCAATGGTGTCAGTGGTGGACCAGTCTTTGATAATCGAGCCCATCTGATAGGAATAGTGTCTGCATACATCCCTAATCGGCTCGATGAATCGAACGTACTTCCCGGCCTAATGGCGGCAGTGCCGATAACAGCTGTGAGGTACTGGATGGAAAGGCAACTGAAAGCTACGATACTATGAAGACTAGAGCCTCGGCTCAAAGATTGTTCGACAAGCTTCGATCCCGGCAGCCTCAATTGGATCATTGCATCCGCAAAGTGCTCTCTACCGAAGAGTCGAACCTTCACCGTGATCGCAATTCCCATTAACTCCCCACTCACTTCAACCCATACTTCTTGATACGGCGGTAGGCCATGTATACCACTCCGCCAACCTGCACGGTACCAAGAACTGTTCGCAGCGTTCGGAGACGTGCCTCGCTTTCCATCTGGAGGCGAAGTGGTGAAATCAAGTCCGCTTTCTGCTCGATCATCCCTCCAAGAAACGGAGGTACAACACCGGGGGCACGTTCTGAGAAGAGGAACGGCGGAATGAAGAAGGTTGGCTCACTCTGGAGAGATTTTGGAAGGAGGAGTGTTGCCTTCCCTGTTGAAATCCCCGGGTCGAACAGAATAACCCTGTTTGCAGCACTGTCATTTGGTTGGACTTCGGATCGCTGCTGGCTTGATGCAGCAACCACGAGGAATACTGTGAGGGAGAGAAGTACGATGATCTTCATGGCGTGAGCTGCTTGTGTGTTTCCGCCGTCAGTATAATGAGATCATTTGTTAATTCAAAATGACTGTTGAGTGAGAATCATAACCGCGGAGATCGCTGAGAAACGCCGAGGATAGCAAAAAGAAATCCGAAAGACATTCACTCCGCGGTCTCTGTGCTCTCGCGGTTATCTTTCCCAACGCCTTCATAACTCCTTTATCAGCTTTACCACCTTCCACACAAAATTCACGTCCTTCTTCTTCACGGTCACCGGCTCAAAGTCCGGGTTGAGTGGGATAAGGTGGACGTAGTTCCCTTCGAGCTTCACTTTCTTCAGCGTGTCCTCCCCATCTACACGGACGACAGCAATGTCACCGTTGCTCACCTCCGAGGATGGACTTACCACGACGACGTCGCCATCTTCGATTCGGGGTGACATTGAGTTACCCTTGACCCGGAGCGCAAACGCCTGCGGGTCCCTGATGTCATCCACCGTGACGTAGTCATCTGTATAGTCAGGGTGAAAAATTGTCGCCACCTTGCCGGCAGGAACGGCGGAGATCAGAGGGAGGTCGACCAGTTTTTCCCGTTTTTTGTTGATGAGCGGAAGTGGAAAGACGTTCGGCGGACGAGACGGCACCGGATACATCTCTCCCTCTCCAGTCAGCAACCAGTGGGGATGCACATTTGTCGCCTTGGCTATCTTTGTAATTGAGATGCCGTCGGGTACCTGCTCTCCTTTTTCCCACCGCTGGAGTGTGCGAGTCACGATCCCGACCTTCTCGGCAAGCGTTGTCTGGTCAAACTCTTTGTTCTCCCGCGCCTCTCGAACACGGTCACCAATTGTGGATTTCATACCGCTGATCTCCTTGAAGTTGTTCTCTTATCTTTCCAGTACCACCATCGCAGTTTCTCCGGTGACGGTCGTTTCGTCGTAGCGAAGTACACAGCGCAGCGGAACACATAGAGCAAACACGGATCCTGCACCACACCGGCGATGCGATTCGACTTGTCATACAACCGCTCCGGATTCCTGCCTCTGAGATCCTCTACGCGCCTGATCCCGATGTTCAATAAGTCGCGCGCAATAGAAGGTCCGACACCGGGAATTTGTTGAAGCTCCTTGAGACTGACGATCTGGTTGCCTGATTCCGCCCGCATAGTGTGCGCTCAGAGTGATGACACATTTGTCAACTTTTGACTTGACAAGGCGACATATATGTCGTATCTTGTCGGCAGCAAGATAGGGAATTCAACCGACTGTGTCAAGAACTTTTTTGGGCGGAGGAGTCATGAATAAGGCAACGACAATCATTGGTATCGGCGGATGGGAACACGATATACTGGACCAGTGCTTCTATCCGGCAAAACACATGGACTCCCTCCGGAAACTTGCCTACTACTCAAGGGTGTTTGACACGGTTGAAGTCAGGGCTGCCTTCTGGGACGACACGCTGACGGCAGAGGATGCACAGCGATGGATCCAGGCCGTCCGGGAAAACCGCCGGTTCACGTTTAACGTGAAACTGCATTCATCGTTCACACACAAAAAACTGATCAAGCCGAACACTTCCCGCAACATCAGAAGCCTCCTGCACGAACTGCTCAAGGCCGACCGCCTCGGAAC
>DPLS01000245.1:3522-5558 GCA_003541875.1 Bacteroidota bacterium
GTGAAGCTGGCGGAACTTTTCGCTGGCTACCCGATGCATGTGGAATTCCGTCATGATTCATGGAACCAGCCGTCAACGTGGGAGCTTCTGCAGGAACACTCGCTCTCCCCGGCAAGCATTGACATTCCCCGCATCAAGCAGTTCATGCCACATGTTGCAGCGGCGAAGAATGATCATGCATACCTGCGCCTTCACGGAAGGAATGAGAACGGCTGGCTGCTTAACGGGATAGATACCAGATACGACTATCTCTACAATGGGAGAGAGCTTCGGGAAATTCTCCGGCGCGTTGAGGTCCTATCAGGCAAATCCAATCACCTCACAATCATCTTCAACAACACAACCGGCGGGAAGGCAGTGGCAAATGCGTTGCAGCTTGTCTCTTCACTGCGGGAAGGCAAGCATGTGCTTATCCCCGATGCCACCCTACGCGCATTCCCTCACCTTCAAGAGATCGCAAGTGTGGTGGATACCGACCCGACACTGATTGGAGATAGAGAATACCGGCGGGCAATCTAGCAGAGGTGTTTCATTTCCCGCGCTGTGCCCAGTAGACTCCACAGATGACGAGGCATCCCCCGACTGCTGTAAACGTGCCAAAGGATTCGTGTAGCAACGGTACGGCAAGTAGTGTCGTGGCCAGCGGCTCGACATAGAGAAACATCCCCGACTTCGCAGCCCCAATAGAGGCAACTCCCTTCTGCCACCACCAATTTGCAAGCGCGGTCGCAACTACTCCCAGGAATAGGATTCCGATGACTGGCTGCACCGGCAAGTGGAGGAATTTGCTCCAGTCGGAGGTTATGATCATGTAGGCAGTCATGCCAACTGTGGCAGGAACAAAAAAAGCAAAGGCCACTGCAATCGCATTGTGCTTGCGCGAGATGTTCCGTCCGACCAATGTATACACAGCCCACGTATGCGCAGAGGCGAGAATCAGCCAATCACCCGTATTGGCCAGCCAACCGAGTGAGGTGAAATCCCCTTTCGACACAAGCAACAGAATCCCGAGTGTTGCAGTGACAACGCCGATGATCTCATTTCTCCCCACCCGCTCCTTCAAGAAAAGCATCGAGAGTACAACCAACACGAGCGGCGTGACAGAGATGATCCAGCCGGTGTTTGTTGCGGATGTGTATTGGAGGCCGGTAATCTGGATAAGAAAATGCAGGGTGAGAACTCCAGAGCCGAGAAGGACAGTCCGTTTCTCGGAAGGAGTGAAGACGATTTTGATCCTTCGGAACAGAATCAGGCCGTAGAAAACCGGCATGGCCAGCAACAGCCGGAGCCCCAGTACTTCTGCAGGTGTAAGGTAAACAAGACAGATTTTTGTCGCGACAAACGTTGCTCCCCATACGATGACAGTCATGACAAGAAGAAGCCGGACAAAGGCCGGGTGCTGGCGGAAGGATGGCGAAATGGAGGGGCGAGACACAGAAGTCTATTTGGGCAGCATTGCCGCAACACCGCTGCGTATCATCATCACGGCGATGCCTGCGAGAAAGAGAGCGGCAACTTTTGCCACTGCGCGTGAACCGGCATTTCCCATGGCCCGCGCAATCGTGTTTGCCTGGAGGAATACGGCCAGGACAATCAGCATGTTTGCCAGCAATGATGCGATCGTCCAGAGGTAGCCGTACGAGTCAACGAGGATGATGATTGTGGTGAGCGCAGCCGGACCCATGATGAGCGGAATGCCAATGGGAACCACACCCACCGAATCTCCGACGTCTTTCTTTCGTTCTTTTGAGAAGAGGAGATCATTCACAGCAAGAACTAGCAACACAATTCCGCCGCCTACCCTGAAATCGCTCTCGGTAATGCCGAGAAAAGAAAACAATAACTTCCCTGCGACAAGGAAGAGAAGAGAGATAACGAAAGCAGTAAGCGTCGCCTCCCACGTGAGAGTCCTCTTCTGGCGCTGCTCCATCCCCTCGGTGAGTGCAACGAACAATGGCAGCACGCCAAAAACATCAATGGCAACAAAAAGAGGAATAAATGCTAGGAGGAATTCTGTCATTCTGAACGAAGTGAAG
>DPLS01000157.1 GCA_003541875.1 Bacteroidota bacterium
TCCGTGTGGCAAGAAAAAGAAAGGGTAGTCTTTCGGTGCCAATGTTCGTGCGGATCCAGAGATACAGGTCGTAGCCAAGAGATCCATTCTCAAAGTTCACTTCCGAGACAACCATGTCGGGATTGTATTCAAGTACCGCATCGATAGCTTCATCATAGCTCCCAGCCCCCACAGCACTGAATCCGTATCTTCGAAGGGTCAAGGCCAGCGATGTAAGAACACGCTCGTCCTGATCTACAAGCAGAACGAGCTCACCACGACGAGCTTTTTGCCCAGAAACTGGACCAGCTGTGTCCTTTGCTTCTTCTGCCGTGAGACTGCCTCTCTTCAACGAGCAAATGAAATACTCTATCCTCTTCCTGAGAGAACTGGCTGCAGAACTGTCGGGGTCGAGGTGATTCACTGCCGAGAGGCTATCCAGTGCGATGCGGTACCGCGCCATCTGCAGATAGTCTTCAGCGCGCTGCAAATAGTGTTCGATCTTTGCCTGTTTGAATGTCTGAGGACCAAGAAGGGTGCCTGAATCCGAAGTCGTTTCTGTGGTTTGCAATTTAGAATCTCCAATAGCTAGTAGAGGAACTCGGGAGTAGGTGATCGGCTGGTTCCAAGATACTGCATGATCCGTTTTCCACCTGTGCCAGGAATCACCAGCTCTACTATGGGAGGATTGGGCTGTTTTCTCTCAATTTCGAGGAGGTCCGTCGGAGAGAATCTGACCAGCCGGACTGGGGAGCCTATTCCTTGTCTGCACGCGGTCCAAAATCCTGATTCTCCAGAAGCTGTGGACCAGGCACATCACGGATTTCTCTCGCGGGAACGCCGGCATAGATCTTCCTTGGAAGAAGATCCTTGGTAACAACCGAGCCGGCTGCAACAAGTACATCTTCACCAATTTCTTTGCCGGGAAGAATGGTCGCGTTTGCGCCGATCCTCCCTCCTTTGCGAAGTGTGAGTCCTTTGAAATGCTTGAATCGCTCCTTCGTTCGACCAACGAAGTTGTCGTTGCTTGTCGCTACACATGGAGCAATAAAACAGCGGTCTTCGACGGTCGAGTAAGCAGTCAAATACACATTCGTTTCAAGCTTGCAGTACTCACCGATACTGCAGAAGTTCTCAATTGCCACACCTCTGCCGATTATAGTGCCTGTTCCGACTGTCACATTCTCCCTGACAGTTGAAAGATCCGCAATGAGAACCTTGTTGGCGATGCTACAACCACGATACACCACGACAGATGTCCCGATGATGCAATCGTTTCCTATTGTGCAGGGAGGCAAGGCAGCATCCTGCGTTGTCGCACTGTTGGCAGCTTTCATCGGAAGCTTCCCAATGACGGCGTTGTCATCGATCCTGACATTGTCCCCGACACTGGTATCTGCATGGATTACAACGTTGCTTCCAAGAAGACATCCTTTGCCTATCCGGACATTCTCACCGACAACGACGTTGTGGCCAAACGCGACCGCGCCGGCGATTGTCGCCGTAGGGGCAATCATTGTTTCAGGCATCTTTCATTTCCTTGATAGGGATGGGAATTCCACCTTTGTCCAACGACTCCTGCGCCGCCTCCATAACTCGCAGAACAAGAAGTCCGTTCTGGCCATCGGTCAGTGGCTTCTTGCCCTTTGTAATACATTCATAGAACTGCTGCTGTTCGATTCGCAGAGGTTCAGTCTGACTGATCTTGGGAATCAAAATATCTCCGTCCCTGATGGTTAACTGATTCACGTGTGACTGCATTTCTGGAACCCCAGGGAGCGAGAGGAGATCTCCTTCACCAATTTCCAGGCCAACTCCCTTGTCGAATATTTTCAACTTTCCCGTTGACTCCATGTCATCAAATATGATCATCTTCCTGCTGCCGACGATGGTGAACTTCCTCATCTTATGGGGATCGAGCCAACTCACGTGCCCATGGGCAATCAGGCCACCTTCGAATTCCAAATGATAGAACACGACATCGGGTAGGTTTTTGGAGATGAACTTGCCACCGATCGCCGAGACCGACACAGGAAACTGCTCCGTCAAATACAGCATAACAGAAATATCATGCGGCGCCAGACTCCAGAAGGCATTCTCCTCCCGCCGAATAGTCCCGAGATTCACACGCTGAGAATACAAATAGAGAACCTGTCCAATGTTTCCAGAGTGAATCTCTTGTCGGATCCTGTTCACGGCAGGATGGTACAGCAACAGATGCCCAACCATCAGAATGCGTTTGTTCCTTTGAGCTGCATCCAGAAGGTCCATCGCATCGGTTGACCTCAGCGCCAACGGCTTCTCGATCAAACAATGCTTGCCAGCCTCAAGGCATCGTTTCCCGAAATCATGATGAGTCTCCGCGCCTGACGCTATGATGACTGCACTGACCTCAGGATCAAGAATAACATCCCCCAGCTGCTTCGTTGTGCGAACTGCAGGAGCTACCGTTTTCGCCTGGGCTAGAGCCTTGTCAGAAACATCACACACCATTCTTAGCCGTTCACCGAGGAGTTGGCTCGCAATACGAACATGATTGATGCCCCACTTCCCGCTGCCAACCACCGCTACTCCGAATTCTTGCTTCATACACTCCTTTCAAAAACCTAATGTGAGAAGCCTTTCATGGAAACCTGTCCACCCCCCAACTTCACCACGCGTGCCCGAGGAGAGTCCACTCGCTTCATCGCATTTCGTGTATCGATAATCAGACTCGCGTGCTTGCCAATGAGTGCATAGTCAAACTTGGAATGATCAGTAAGAATAATGACGCACATAGACTTCTGTAATTCCTCGGGCGTAAGTGGAATTGACGCAAACCTGCTCCCGCAAACCTCAACGTCGGGAACATAGGGATCATGATAGACTATGTTCTTCGCCCCGGCCAATAGCAAAAGTTCAAAGACCTTGATGGCGGGTGAGTGACGTGTATCGTCTACATTCCGCTTGAATGACGCCCCCAACACGAGTATCCGCGCTTCGGCAAGAGTCACGGGCAAGTGGGCTACTTCCCACATGACCTTGTCTTTCACAAAGAAC